>JAQWAM010000454.1 GCA_028707675.1 Kiritimatiellia bacterium
CGGACGGCTCCGAGGCCAACGTTTTTTTCGGGTTTTTATGGTTGACTGTTTTCGCCACCCCCCCGCATAATGGATGCCAACCATAGGAATCGGTGTGTCACCGGTCTACGCTATGGGATGGTAGTGTTGTGTGAGATTTAATCGGGCTGGGGCATTGCCCGCGTTGGACAGCCGGTCAGCCCGTCTCGCCCATGTCGGCGTCATACTCCCGCAGCAGAACCGTCACGCGCAAGATTGTGCCGACGCCCGGACGGCTCTCGATCGCGAGGCGGCCTCCCAGCCGTTCCGCGCGCTCGCGCATCACGTCGAGACCGAAGTGCCCGGCGCGGGCGCCGCGCCCGTTCTCGTCATCGAACCCGCGGCCGTCGTCGCGGACTTCGACATCTACCCGCTCGCCCTCACGCCGTACCGTCACCTGAATATAGCCGCAGGCGGCGTGTTTCTGCGCGTTCAGCAAAGCCTCCTGAATGATGAGCAGCAGGTTGCCGCCCACGAACTCCGAAACGTCCTCGAACTCGCCCTCGATGCGGCACGTAACCGCCGCGTCCCCGGTGCCGCGCGCCCGCTCGACTATAGCCTCCAGCGCCGGCCCGAAACGCTGCCCGTGCGCTTGGAGGCTCCTGAGCGTCCACACGGAGTTGCGAAGCTCTTCGGACGCGTGGCTCACCATGCGCCGCGCCACGTCGAGCTGGGGCCGCGCCGCCGTGTCCCCGCCCTTCTGACACGCCACGAGCTGGAAGCCGATCCCGCCGAGAGTCTGGAGCAGCGTGTCGTGCAGGTTCGCGGCCAGCCGGTTGCGTTCGCGCAGCGTCACCGCGAACTCCAGGGCCGCCTCGCGCCGGCCGTGCATCTCCTGCGCCAGCCGGCCCGTCGTCTCCCGCACCCGCCGGTGCAGGAGCCAGACCCACACCGCGCCCGCAAAAATGACGGACATCAAAACCGTTAACGCCACTAGCAGCCGAGGGGCCGTCCACCACGAAGGCTGCCGAAGAACCACGATATCGTCCGCCGAACGGAGCAGCAGTTCCACCTGCGGCCGCGTGACCGTCGAGAGGTCGTTCGGGTGCCAGAGATCCAGCATTACGACACCCGTGAGGCACAGCTCGCTATCCGGGCGCAGGGCGGGCAGGCTCGCGCCCCGCTGTCCGCGCAGCGTGGCCTTAAAGCTGACACCGGATTTTTTCAGCCGCAGCGTCCGGGTGCCGTTGTCCATCTGAATATCCTCTGTCAGTGTGGCCTCGCAGGTCACCAGCGCCCCGTCGAAGTCGCCCGGCTCGGCCATAACCCCGTTGTACAGCGCGAATTCGTTGGCCTCGACGATCTGCTCGGCCGAGACGCGAAGCGGCGCGGGAGGCGCCTCCCGCCTGACTTTGCGCACCACGGCCTCGGTCAATCCGCTGACGGCGCGGCTGCGGTCCACGAAGCCGGCGACCTCCACGCGGTCGCCGGGCGCGAGGTCGATCGGCTGGCGCGTCTGGACTTTCAGTCCGGTCTCGCCGTCATGCACAAAAAACATGCAGCCTTGCTCGGGAGCGGCGCCCTGCAAACTGCGGTAGGGCCAGACCGCGTCGTCAAGAAATGAGATTTGTATACGCTCGGCATAGGTGACGACGCCCTCCACGTGAAGACGGAGCTTTCCGCCGAAAGCACTGCGATAGCCGCCCACCTCACTCAGTGGCACTTTCGGCGCTTCGAACGGCGCGTTCCCCGGCGACCGCTCCACGGTAAGGTCACTTAGCGCGTTGACGAAGACCGAGGGCATGAGCAGTTCACCCCGCGTATTGAACGCGGCCATTGCCACGCCCTGCAGACGCACCTCCGCCGCGACCAACCCCTCGCAGGCGTCCTGGGCGTCCAAAGGCAGACGGGCCATGAAGCGTCCGGGATTGGCATCAAGCACAAGCACCATGCCGAGCGGCGGGCGTTTCCAGAAGCCCTGCACAACGCCGCGCGCCTCAACCCGTCGGCAGTCGTCCAAGCCCCGGAAGAAACGTCCCGGATTGAACGGCTCGGGCGCGGGCAACGGCGCCTTGCCGAGCCGGGTCACCGCATAAGGCAATATCACCGGCGCGAAGCCGCCCTGCCGGGTGACCCCCGTGATCTCCACCTCGGTGCCCGGACATAAGCTGCCGAACACCTCGTCATCCCCTGTCCACACCCCCTCGTCCCGAGCTAGCCGAGGATACACGAAGATCCCCGAATCCCCGTCCTGCATGATGAATAGCCGGCAGATGCGCGCCGTCACCACGCCCCGCAGCCGCACGTCACGGCCCACCCGGATTTCCTCGCCTGACAATGCCTTGATCTCATCGATCCGCGTGATAGTGTCGGTCGCGGCATCGACATGTTCAGCCTGCAGCAGGCAGACCAGACTAATCAGATAATAGACCCATGTCCGTTTCATCCATTTCCACCTCAGACGGTAGTGTAACAGAAACTCACTGAAGCGGGCACAAAAAGAGAATTGGCAATTTATGGGCCTCTTTGTTTTTAAGGGGAGCCCCCGGTAGCCTCGAAAATTAAGTCAGCCTTTGAGGAACGTGTTCTTTTTGTATGCGATCGCCCCGGAGAAGAATAA
>JAQWAM010000455.1 GCA_028707675.1 Kiritimatiellia bacterium
GGTTGAGAGTGGCGATCACGTCGTACTCGTTCGGGCGGGTAAGCAACTGCTGCAGGAAAGCGTCGGCGATACAGTCTTTGACCGTGATCTCACGTCCGGTATTGGGGTTCTTGAAAGAGCACCACGGGCCGTTGCCGATCGGTTTAGCACCGTATTTTTCCTGTGCCAGAGCGTACCCCCAATCTCGGAAGCCGCCCTCGGTGAACTTCATGATGTTGCCTTTATGCACGAGAGTGAGGCTGGGGCGGTCATTGGCGACGGTGTAGTCGAGGGCGGACTGCACCAGTCGGCGGGTGCCTTCGATAGAGACGGGCTTGATGCCGATGGATGATGTTTCCGGAAAACGGATCTTGGTCACGCCCATTTCATTTTGCAGGAAACCGATCACTTTTTGCGCCTCCGGGGTCTGCGCCAACCATTCGATGCCGGCATAGATGTCCTCGGTGTTCTCGCGGAAGATGACCATGTCGGTGCGCTCGGGGTGTCTGACGGGGGATGGAACACCCTTGAACCAGCGCACGGGGCGCAGACACACATAGAGGTCGAGCTCCTGGCGCAGGGCCACGTTTAGCGAGCGGATGCCGCCGCCGACAGGCGTGGTCAAAGGCCCCTTGAT
Organism: Kiritimatiellia bacterium; assembly: GCA_028707675.1. GTDB lineage: Bacteria > Verrucomicrobiota > Kiritimatiellia > RFP12 > UBA1067 > JAQVQN01. The sequence goes on from JAQWAM010000455.1 coordinate 617, forward strand.
CGAGACCAGGTATTCGCGGCAGGCGTCCAAGGTCTCGCGCGGCAGCCAGGTGCCCTCGCCGTAGACCGCGTTCGCCTTCTCGCCCGCATAAACCTCCATCCAGGCGATCTTGCGGCTGTCGCCGTAGGCGGCCTCGACCGCGGCATTCCAGACTGTCATGGCCGCGCGGGTTATGTCCGCGCCGGTGCCATCTCCCTCGATGAAAGGTATGACCGGCTGTGACGGGACTTTAAGGACGCCGTCAGGCCCCATGGTGATTTTTGCGCCGAAGGAAGGGAGTTTGATCTTGTCGTAAGCCATCGTTATTCTCTTTGTTAGTTTAGCGGTCTTAAGCTGACATGGTTTCTGGTCGTTAAACGGCATTGAAGTATAAGATATGGCGCATGGCTTTGGCAAACAAAACATAGCGGATTCTGATTAGCGCGCAGATCCCGAATCCTTAGCGAAGCTGGAAAAGCCGCTACAAAGGCGAGACATCGGGGTCAGCCCTGAAAATAGCAAATAGGGTGCCAACGGCGGTTCGGTCTGCCGCCGGTTCGGTCTTTACCCTTGCCGAGAAATACGATATCTTCGGGCGCAGTGAAGGGTACGCGCTGTCAACCGGACCGTCGGCGCGGAGGCCCTGATCGCGGCAACCATGCAGAACTACGACACAGCCGGACGCCTTGAGCGCGTGGCCGTCAGCGGCGCGGGCGAGTTCGGGCTGACCGGCGGGTTGACCGGCGACGCGTTGTGTGTTAAAAAGGCGGCGCTTTAAAGAAAGAGGCTGGTATGAGTGGAAGAATAGCCATAAGTCCGGATGTCTGCCACGGCAATCCCGTCGTCAAGGGAACACGAATCCCTGTTTCGCAACTGGTAGGGGCGTTGGCGGGCGGGGATACTGTTGACGAGGTGCTGGAAGATTATCCCGGCGTCTGCCGTGAGGATGTTTATGCCGCCCTCGCGTTCGCCGGAGAACTCGCCCAGTTTGAGACGGCTCCTTACGATGTTTGCATGGCATGAAATTTCTTCTCGACGAGAATTTTCCGCGCGCGGCGACCGCGTTCCTCGAAGCGTTGGGGCACCGGGCGTTTCATTTGTTGGACTATGAGGCGCAAGGTGTCCCGGACAAATCAGTCATTGAGCGAGCGCGGGCTCTTGACGCCGTGCTGCTGACTACGGATAAGGATTTTTTCCATACCGTTCCTTTTCTTGTGACACGACATCCGGGCATCATCGTCGTGTCTCTGCGGCAGCCTAACCGGAAGGCGATCCTCACTCGTTTGGAGTGGTTTCTCACGTCGGCTCCGAGACCACTCGCCGGCGAAACGTACATGCTTCGCGACACCACCTACATTGTTGCTCGAAAACAAAGGCACTGACGATAGGTTGGTGTGGGCGTGGTTTTCGCAAGGTCGGGTTCTCGCCCGGGGGAAGTACGGGGCATCGGGGTCAGCCCTGAAAATAAGAAATAGGGTTGGCGCTGCCGGGGGGCTGTGCTAAGTTGCCGGGCATGGCGAGAAAACTGCGGATACGGTACGATGGCGCGATCTGCCACGTTGCGTTCAGCGGGAACGCCATGATGATCGCGGACAGCACGGCGGTGGTGATCGGCAAGGCTTATTTGCTATTTTAAGGGCTGACCCCGATGCCACGGGCTGACCCCGATGCCACCCGAAGGCCGGAATGCGAAGCGGCAGGTCAGTGAAACGGGGATGCGCCCAGATCAGCGGGCGCATTGATCTAACGAGTGTTGAATGTGAGCCCAAACAGCCGGAGTCCCTGATCGGCCAAGAGTTCATGCGGAAAGATTACACATAAAGCCGATGGATTTACAAGACGCGCTTGCGTGGAAAGTATGGGAACCTGTAACTCGACTGCTGGTTAAGCCAGTCAAGCAAATAATCGTGTAAAGAGACATATTTTTTAGCTGGTAGTTACCCATAACCCAGTTGAACCGCAGAACCTCGAAGCACCTCGCTC
>JAQWAM010000456.1 GCA_028707675.1 Kiritimatiellia bacterium
GAGCATGGTCAGTATCTGATCGAGCTTCTCCACCACCGTGACGCGGCAGCCGTGCTCGGCCAGCGCCTCGGTCATCTCCACGCCGATCAGCCCGCCGCCGACGATCACGACATCCTTGGCCTTGTTTTCCGCCAGCATGGATTTGATGCCCTCGGCGTCTTCGACCTCGTGCAGCGCGTACACGCCGCATTTGTCCGCGCCGGGGATGGGCGGGCGCACAGGTCGCGCTCCGGTGCAAAGCACCAGCTTGTCATACTCCAGCCACTCTTGCGGTTCAATGCTGCCGACGGGTGCCACGCCGATCTTTTTGTTGGCGCGGTCGATCGTCAATGCCTCCGTGCCGTTGCGCACGTGCACGTTCTTGACCTTGCTGAAAAACACCGGGTCGCGCACCACGCCGACCGGTGTGCTCATCAGCTCCTTCTGCTCTTTGACCACGCCGGAGACATAATACGGCAGCCCGCAGCCGGCATAAGACAAGAATTCGCCTTTCTCAACGATGGTGACATCCGCGTCAGGCCGCATGCGCAATATGCGCGAGGCCGCCTTAGGGCCCGCAGCGACGCCGCCGACTACAATCACTTTCAACTTCTTGCTCATTTAGTATCCTTTCGTTCTTGCAGGTTAATTCAACGGAACGGCGGAATTAGTCTGACGCCTGTCGCCTGTCTCGCAGGGCGCGGCGCCAGCCGCGCCGCAGGAGGACCCAGGACTCAGGACCCAGGACCCAAGAAGATCGCTAATCGCCATTCGCCATTCGCTAATCGCCAATCGCCCTTCGCCATTCGCCATTCGCCATTCCATCCCTTTCTGCCAGCCGTGTCACAACTCGACTCTCATGCCCGCGTAACCTTGCTCCACGGTTTCACCAAGCTCCTGTTTCAGAAACCGCGCCGCCTCCTCGCCGGTGCAGTGGCAAGGAACGACACGCGGGATATTATACACTTTAAGAGCCGCGCTTGTCCGCCCTAATCTTCCGGCGGAAGCGTGCAGCAGGTGCATGCCGCCCGCGAGGCAGCGGACGCGCCGCTCGCCGGAGACCGCCGCGATGTGGTCCAGCGTGTTGATCACGCCGGAGTGGCAGCAGCCCAGGCACACCGCCAGGCCTTCGGTGGTCTCGATCCAGAGCGACAGATCGTCCGGGATGCCGTCGGGATGCCGTCCTTCGGCGTCCTTGAAGAACGGCCCTCCCGTATCCTCGTACGCGGTCCCGCGCGGCACCGGGCCGGTCAGCCAGACCCTGTCCGCGATCCGCGTAGGGGCCGTCACCCACACGCGCCTTCGGTCCGCGAGCCCCGACACCGCCGTCACGGCGTTATCGGGCATGCCGATGGCTTTGGCGCGCTCGTGGATGCTGTAGCGCTGGCGCAGGACCGCCGGGTGCAGATAAAGACGCGCTTGCGGCGCCTGACGCAGGACGGCGGCGAGATTGCCGGTGTGGTCGTAATGCCCGTGGCTGAGCGCGATCACGCCGGCCTGCGCTAAGCTGACGCCCAACGCCGCGGCGTTCCGCATCATGGCGTCGCCGTTGCCGGTGTCGAACAGGATTCTTTCGCCGCCGGTCTCGATCCAGGCGGCGAAACCGTGTTCGGACGCCAGCCCTTCGGCGGCTCGGTTGTCAGACAGGATTGTGATAGAAACTTTCTGGCTCATTGTTCAGCTTTCCCTTCGATCACAGCGACCGGCGCGCTCAGCGCGCCGCAGGAAGACCCAGGATCAAGGACCCAAGAAAATCGCCAATCGCCATTCGCTAATCGCCATTCGCCTTCCTAAAACTGCCCTGTGCGCAGCAGCACGAGCGTGCAGGCCCCCATAACCTCGATGCCCGCGTTCCGCAGGCGCTCGGCCAGCGCGGGATTCTCCGCGCCGGGGTTGAAAATGACCCGCGTGACCGTTTTTTTGCCAAGGATGTCGTCCGGCAGGCGCTCCTGGTTGCGCGCCGAAAGGTATACCGTCACGGTATCTATTCGGTCCGGCACGTCGCTGACCGTTTTGTAAACCGCGATGTCATCGACCGTGTCCAGCGAAGGATGCACAGGAAACGGCACATGGCCTTTCTCGGCCAGAAGTTTAACCGCCTGATAACTGTAACGCTCAGGTTTTTTGCTGGCGCCCACAACAGCCACGTTCATCAGATTATCGTCCTCCTTGTCGGCGACTTATCCGTTCAGAAAACACCCGGCTCAATGGTCACAGGCATTCTCACCCGACTTTAGCGTGCCGCCCAGATACTGCGCGATGAGATTCTCCGGGGTGTCAGGCGAGAGCCCAACAGTCACGCGGATGTTCTGCTCGGTGAACAGTCCCTGGGCGCGCTGACCCATGCCGCCGGCCATGATCATCTCCACGCCCTGCTCGGCCAGCCAGCGCGGCAGCACGCCCGGCTCGTGCGGCGGCGGCACCGAATCCTCGCGGCCGACGATCTTGCGTTCCGTCAAATCCACATCCAGCAGCGCGAACCGCTCGCAGTGTCCGAAGTGCAAGCACAGCTTGCCTTCTGCCGTCGGTATCGCGATCTTGATCTTGTTCGTACTCATCTGTTCTCCTTTTCTCGTTCTGTTTTTCGCGGCC
>JAQWAM010000457.1 GCA_028707675.1 Kiritimatiellia bacterium
TCCGCAAGACGCCGGGCACCTACATCATGGCCGGGCGGGACTGCTGGCACGGCAAGTGCACATTCTGTTCCTGGACCACGCTGTATCCGACCTATCGCGTTCGAGATCCTATAAAGGTGGTCGATGAGATCGGCGAGCTGATCGATCGGTACGGTGTGCGCGAGATCATGGACGACACCGGGAGTTTCCCGGCGGGGGGATGGCTCAAGACCTTTTGCGGGGAGATGATCGCCCGCGGCTACAACAAGCGTGTGCGCATCGACTGCAACATGCGCTTCGGCTGTCTGGACCTTGCGGCTTACAGGCTGATGCGGCAGGCGGGTTTCCGGTTGGCGCTGTTCGGTCTGGAGTCGGCCAATCAGACCACGCTTGATCGGCTGGTCAAGGGGTTGACGGTGCGGCAGATCGAAGATGGCGCCAAAGCCGCGGCCAAGGCCGGGCTCGACGTGCATTTGACGGTCATGTTCGGTTATCCGTGGGAGGGCGAGGAAGAAATATTAAAAACGGTTGATCTGGCACGGCGGCTCTTGCGGAAGGGGCACGCGTACACCCTTCAGGTAACCATGGTCGTGCCGTACCCGGGCACACCGCTGTTCCGTGAAATGGACGAGGCTGGCTTGCTGACCACACGGGAGTGGGACGATTACGACATGCGCCGGCAAGTGATGCGATCGGGCGTTCCTGAAGAAGTGACCAAAGATGCGGTGCGCCGGGTGTACCGGGCTTTCCTGCACCCCGAGACGCTAGCGCGGCGGATATTGTCCACCCGCGACCCGCTGGCCGACATCAAGTTCTACTGGCGCGGTTTCATGTCGGTGGTCGGTCACCTGAAAGATTTTAAGGGATGATTTTATTATGGACGCGACCGCCGCGATATGCTGAAAGGCAGTGTTGTTTTTAAAGGTTTTTGCTGTTGCTCCAATGAGCCGCGAGTGTTAAACTTACTGATGTCGATGGGAGAAAGTGATTGCTTGCGGCGCAAAGAGAGTGGGTTTATCGGTTGAAACGATTGATGAAAAAGTGTTTTCAGTGGCTGTTTTTATGCGTGTTGGCCGGAGGCGTTTGCGGTTGCTGGGCACTTAAGAAAGACGAGCCTGATTTTGACGACATGTCGGTCTATGTGCCGTCCGGCGATCCGGTGATAGTGCCGGGGTTGACGCTGCGGGTTGCTGTCACGGCGGCCGGGGCGCAGGCGGTGTCCGACATGACTACGGAGGTGAACGCCAACGGAGAGATTTTGCTGCCGCTTATCGGCGCGGTGAAATGCGAGGGGCTGACGGTCATAGAGTTGCAGGAGAAGATCAAGGATGCCTGCAAGGACTATTTCATTGAGCCGCAGGTTACGGTGGGTTTTGTATATTCCGAGAACGCGGGCATGAAGTCGCCTTGGGGCTCGGTTCTGATGATGGGAGAGATCGCGCGGCCTGGGCCGGTGAACATGCCCTCAACAAGGGATTTGACGGTGACCAGGGCGGTCATGCTGGCTGGCGGCGCGACAGCTCTGGCCAACAAACGGAAGGTTCGGGTGACCCGACGCGAGAAAGACGGCTCGGTCAAACGTTTTATTGTGGATATCGAGAAGATCGGCAAGGACGGGCGCTCCGATTTGGACATCGCCTTGAAGCCGGGGGATGTGGTTTGGATTCCGGAATCTTGGTATTGAGCGCTGAGAGGAGAGGTGATATGAAATTGAAAAGCCGCAAATTGCGCGGGTTGGCCTTGGTCGGGTTCTTGGCTGCCGCTTGCGTTATGGCGCAAGACGCAGATGTCCTTACCCGTGCCCAATGGCTCAAGCAGATCGGGGCTTCGGTTAACGATGTGTCAGTCTTAAAAGGGACTTTGGCGCGCGTCGCGCCTGAAGACCGTGTGGAGTTTACGCAGCGGATACTCAAGGCGGTCAGCCGTATGCCGGTCGGGCCGGAAGAGAAGGCGGCCGCTTTCGTGAGGACTGCGGTGGCTTGCATCGCCGGTATATCGGGCGAAGTCAAGATGCGCGTGATAGCCGAGGTTTTCGCCGTCATCCCCATCGATTATCTGCCGGTTGTGACCGAAGAGCTTGCCAAACGTTTTAACCAAGAGTACAACGGCTTGTCGGACGAGCAATACGAGAAGATCGCGTCCGAGACCCTGCAGATCGCTGTCGAGCGCAACGCCCAGCTTGACATGCCTTCCGTGCGCAACACCTTTGTGGTCTTGGCTTTTCTCAGGGGGGCTAAAAACCCTGCCTTGGAGAACAGGCTGATAGCCCTGTTGCCGGACGAGCGCATGCGGAACCTGGCTGACGGTTGGGTGGGGTCGGTGATGGACAATAATGATTACGAGCCCTTGTTGGCTGCCGCTGATGTTGACGCGCTGCCGCTCAGGCATAATGTGATGCTGCGGCTGGTCGGGCACTCTTTGCTGGATCGCCTGTTGGGCGAGCTTAACCAGAACATTCAGTGGGAAACCGAGGGCGAGGAGGGCGGTGAGCGGCAGCCTTCAGACGAGTCGGTGTGGATACCGCTGTCGCAGATATGGCAGATCGGCGGATCGATGTTGACGCCCGAGGATCATAATGCCGATTTCGGCAT
>JAQWAM010000458.1 GCA_028707675.1 Kiritimatiellia bacterium
GAGCGCTCGACCCTCTGGATCCCGGCCACATCGATCTGGGCAAGTGCCTCTTCTGCACCGACTGCGCCGAGGCCTGTACCAATCAAGCCGTCACATTTTCGCAGAACTACCAGCTCGCGGCCCGCGCCCGCGACGATCTGGTTGTCACGCGGGAGCTTCAAAAAGCGGAGGTTATGGGCGCGGCCCTCGACGTGAAGTACCGAAAACTCTTCGGACGCTCGCTGAAACTCCGGCAGGTCAGCGCCGGGGGCTGCAACGCCTGCGAAGCCGACACCAACGTGCTCGGCACGGTCGGGTGGGACCTGAGCCGGTTCGGCATCCAGTTCGTCGCCTCGCCGCGTCACGCTGACGGCCTGCTGGTGACCGGCCCGGTGTCGCGGAACATGGCGCTCGCGCTCAAGAAAACGTACGACGCGGTCTCCGACCCGCGCATCGTCATCGCGGTCGGCGCGTGCGCGATCTCCGGCGGACCCTACATCGGCCACACGGAAGTCAGCAACGGCGTCGATGCCGTCGTGCCGGTCGATCTCTACATTCCCGGCTGCCCGCCGAACCCGCTCACCATCCTCGACGGCCTGCTCCGCCTGATCGGACGCATCGAAGACGGCGCAAACAAGTAAAACCCTTTATAACCTGCCAGGTGAAATCATCGTCGTTCGCAGCGGCGACGCTTTACCATAACCCTGTCTCACGCCTCGCGCAGACGCGCCTTCTTGCCGGTGAGGTTACGCAGATAGTACAGTTTCGCGCGGCGCACACGGGCAGAGCGCTCGACCTCAACGCGGTCGATGTAGGGCGAGTTGACCGGGAAGACCTTCTCAACGCCGACGCCGAACGAGATGCGGCGCACCGTAAAGGTGGCGTTGTTGCCGCGGCCGCCGTCCTGCGCGATTACCGTGCCGGCGAAAGCCTGCACACGCTCTTTCTCGCCTTCCTTGATCTTAACGAAAACCTTAACGCTGTCGCCAACCTTGAACTCTAACGCCTTTTTGCCATCATTCGCCTTGACGACCTGTTCGGCATTGATCTTGTCAATCGCTTTCGCAATCATTTCCCTACTCCTTACCTATAACTTCAAGCTGATTAAGATTAGGATTAGGATTAAGATTAGGAAAAATGGAGACTTTTCGTAATCGTAATCTTGCTCGTAATCGTAATCGTTCAAATACCGTTACCAACCTGTGTTCGCCCAGAGCCCCGGGCGGCGGGCTTACCTATAACTTCAATCCTCCGACTCATCTGTCCGGCGCTCACCGCAGCAAGTCCGGACGCCGCCTCACTGTTCTGTCCAAAGCCTGCCCGGCGCGCCAGGCTTCCGTCTCGCCGTGGTTACCGCTCTGCAGAACCGCCGGCACCGCCATGCCTCTGTACACCGCCGGCCGCGTGTACTGCGGAGCTTCCAGCAACCCTTCCGTGAAGGACTCGCTCCGCACCGCCTCCTCGCCGCCGCCCAGCACACCGGGCAGCAGCCGCACCACCGCGTCCAAAACCACCGCCGCCGGCAACACGCCGTTCGTCAGCACGTAGTCGCCGATCGAAAGCTCGTCCGTCACCAGCGCCTCGCGCACCCGCTCGTCAATGCCCTCGTAATGTCCGCAGACGAAAATCAGGTGCCGCTCCCGCGCCAGCCTGCTGGCCTCGGCCTGCCGGAACCGGCGGCCGGACGGGGTCATCAGTATGATCCGGGCCTCCGGTGTGCGCACCGTTTCGATCGCCTCGAACCACAGCTCCGGCTTCATGATCATACCCGGCCCGCCGCCATAAGGCCGGTCGTCGGCGGTCCGGCGCGCGTCATGCGCGAAATCCCTCAAGTCCACGGTCCTGAACGCCACCCGCCCCAGCCGGGCCGCCCGCCGCAGCATGCTTTCTTCCAGAAACCCGCGCAGCATGCCCGGAAAAACCGTCAGCACATCGATCTGCATGGGGGCGTTCATGCCGGTTAAACCCGTCAGACAGCCGAAACTCCGGCCTTGCGCGTCTTCTTGACCATGCTGGCCACGGTCTCGCTCATCTGCGCGCCCTTGGAAAGCCAATAGTCCACCCGCTCCATTTCCAGCTTGTAGTTGTCGCCTGCCTGCCTCGGCAGGTACCAGCCGAGAATCTCGAGAAACTTGCCGTCGCGGGGCGAACGCTCGTCAGCCGCCACCACACGATACGCGGCGTTATTGTTGTTGCCTGTTCTGCGAAGTCTGATTTTGACCATTTTTTCCTCCGTGAAACGTGTTATAGTATCAATAAGGGTTCGTTATATACAAGCGGAATTGGCGGCAGGCGGCATTTTTTTACTGAACCGTCAATCGACAAAGTAAAGTCGCCCCCCAGTCGTGGGAAGGGGCGCGGTTACTCTGACAAGGGGAGGGTCAAAACCGGTATCCATCTCACACCGTCAGAAACACGGCCAGAGCGGTCAGCAGATACAGTGCCACTGTCACGATCATGGTTTTGTCGGTGAGCATGACCGCCTCCGGCCGGCCGCCCCGGTCATGGCGATAGACCAGTTCCATGTAGCGGAAAATGCCGAAAACCACAAAGGGTATGGTCAGTCCCAGCCGGTTCGTGCCGAAGCGGC
>JAQWAM010000459.1 GCA_028707675.1 Kiritimatiellia bacterium
GCGCTCACGGGCCTGCTGATGTTGCTGACGCGTGTGGGCGGCGACAGGCGCGCGGGCGTTAGATTGAGATAGGCTTAAGGGTTGGGTATGAAGAAGAACACAGAATTGGCAGTGCAGGGGATTGTTAATCTTGCCAGCGCTTTTTACGGTTCGGCGGTACTTTTCGCCGCTTTGGAGATCGATCTTTTTTCTATGATAGAACGGGTTGGCGGGGCGGTTCCGGCGGATACAGTAGCCGACCAAGCGAAAAGCGACAGACGCGCCACAAGGCTGCTGCTTGACGCCTGCGTGGCTGTCGGGCTGCTGCGCAAGCGCAACGGGCTGTACGGCAACACGCCTGCTGCCGCGGCCGCGCTGGTGGCGGGGAACGCTTGCGACCTGACAAAGGCGGTCGGATACAACCGGGATGTTTATAATGCGTGGGGCAGGTTGGGGGAATTGGTGCGTAGCGGCAAGCCGGTGGAGTCGCCGGAACTGCACTTGGGTGATGATCCCGAGCGCACCCGCAGGTTCGTGCTGGCGATGCGCGGACGCGCTTTGGGCATCGGCAGGCTGGTCGTTCCGATGCTCGACCTCAAAGGCTGCCGGCGGGTTTTGGATCTGGCCGGCGGACCGGGCGCCTATGCCGTGCTGATGGCCGAGGCGCATCCCGATCTGACATGTGTGACGGTGGATTTGCCGGCCGTGTCGGCGGCGGCAGGCGAGCTGGTCAGAGAGGCGGGCATGCAGGAGCGTGTGCTTTGCCGCGCCGGCGATTATCATACTGACACCTATGAAGCCGGGCACTATGACGCCGCCACGATTTTCGGAGCGCTGCACCAGGAGCCACCGGAGATGATCGTGCGCATATTAAAAAGGTGCTTTGCGGCGCTGCGGCCGGGCGGGCGCGTTTATGTGCTGGACATGATGACCGACGAGACGCACACCTGCCCGCCGTTTACGGCGCTCTTCGCGTTGAATATGGCGCTGACCACCTAACACGGCTGGGTGTTTTCCGACGCCGAGCTTTACGGCTGGCTGTCGGAAGCGGGATTTGAGAATTGTTTGACCGCTCCGGTGCCGCCGCCCATGCCGCACTGGCTGGTCTCGGCTGTGAAGCCGGGCGGTTAATCGCGGCAGTGAACCCCTTCGAAAGTCACCCGGCCGTCTGTATAAAACAGGCAGTAGACGCCTCGCTCTATGAACTCGTGCCGACCGTTCTTTGAGACATAGCGCACACCGAACGGCGAGAAGGACTGATAGAGCGTCAGCCGTTTCCCGTCCGGCAGGGTCAGGCGCACTTTATTGTCGAAGGTCGACACTAGACCGCCCGGCGTGGTCTCCGTGCGTTTCTCCTTGGCGTATTCAGCTCGTATCACCTCGGCGTCCATATTGATGAAACAGGTTTCCCGGTACGGCTTGAACGAGAAGGACGCGCACCCGCAAACCACTGCCGCGGTCAGGATCGCGAACGCGCTTAAACAGCGTTTAGCCGAGCCATTGAGTTGCCGGATTGAGAATGCAGACATGCCGACAGTGTAGCGCGTTGCCGCCCGCACCGCAAGGGGCATACTTCGTGTACGGTCGTGATTCAAAAAGTTGAATCGCGGAAGAAAAAGGGTTCAGGGGGCAGGTGTTGCGCGGCATACTTTTATGGCGTTTATGCCAAACAATTGATTTAAACCCGAGCCAATTGGGGCAGGTGATCGAAGTGCGCGTCGCGCGAACACAAGAACAGCCCATGCTGAACTGCCAAAGCGGCGATCCACAGATCGTTGGTAGGGATGGGCGTGCCTTGCGCGCGGAGCTGTGCGAAGAGTCCGGCGTAGGAGTGGGTGGTTCGTTCGTCCGGATATAACACCTGCACGCGGCTGGAAGACAGAAAGCGCAAAAGCGTGGACTCGTTGCGTCGGCCTAAGGTTCCGCAGCGGAAAACCGCGCGCAGTTCTGCCAGCGAGACGAAAGGCATGGCTATCCGCTCCGCGCGGCTAAGGATATCAGACACATCCGGGGCGCTACGGCAGAAGTCTACATATCTGTTCGTGTCGATTAGCACCTTCATGACCAAAGACTCCGGTCGACAGTATCCATATCGCGCAGCGCGGCATCGACAGCCGGGTCCTCAATCCAGGACCCGGCGATTCCGTCGAGGTCACTGAACTTTGGAACCTCGTCTCCGACGCCCAAGCCTATGGCCAGAACGTGCAGCGCCGTGGCGTTAATGCTTTTCCCCTCGCTCGCCGCGCGCGCGCGCAAAAGGCGGTCAAGACGCTCCGGCACGTTTCGAAATGTGTATTGCTGTCTTTTCATGCCTGCATTGTAGGCAGTATCAGCATGCAATGTCAAGAACCAAACAATGAAACAACTAATCTATAACTTGGCCATTTTGCCATACCAAAGCCGTGTTGAAAAGGTAGGGCGGTTTCCCCGAAACCGCCGCGGACGCCTCGGGGAGGCATCCCTACCTCACACACCCACATACCCACACACCGAAGTTACCCTCTCATTTTCGCCCGGAGCGCAGCCCCGGGCGGCTGGCTAGTCTATAACTTCAAGTTTTTTCACCGAATTAAACGAATTATGC
>JAQWAM010000460.1 GCA_028707675.1 Kiritimatiellia bacterium
TTTCGTGGCTGTTCACGTATTTCGCGGCTTTGCGGCGCTCGTCCAGAAGCCTGCCGCTGAAAGCCACGACGCGCCCGGGACGGTCGTGTATCGGGAACATCAGGCGGCCGGCGAAACGGTCGTAGAAGTCATCGGGGGCGGCGTTTTCCTCAGGAGCGCGGAGCACGCCGGCGGCGGCAAGCTGCTCCGGTGTGAACTTATGTTTCTCGGCCCAGCGCAGGATCGAGCCTTTCGGTCTGGCCGGGGCGTAGCCGATGCCGAAGCCATCGATGGCGGCTTCGGATATTTTGCGCTTGGCGAGGTAGTCGCGCGCAGTCTGCGCCTCCCGTGTCTGCCGCAGGCAGCGCTGGTAGAAAGCGGCCAGCTCGGTGTTGATGGCGTACAGCAACTGGCGTGCGCGGGTCTTGCCGTCGTGCTGTTCTTCGATCACCACGCCGGCGCGCTCGGCCAAGGCGCGGACGGCATCGGTGAAGCTCAGTCCGTTCTGTTTCATTAGGAAGGTGAAGATGTCGCCGCTCTCGCCGCAGCCGAAGCAGTGGTAGAACTGTTTTGTCTGGTTGACGTGAAATGAGGGGGTCTTCTCATTATGGAAAGGGCAGCAGCCCTTGAAAGCGGAACCGGACTTCTTCAAGGTCATGTGCGCGCCGATCAGGTCGACGATGTCGACCCTGGCGCGGATTTCCTCGATGACCTGCTCTGTAATTCTGCCTGACATATTGCAGCCAGTATTTAAGCAGAAACGCGCTGCCGACAAAAGCGGTAATCTGCGTGTCCTTGGCGCCGGGGCATGATTCAGTTTAGTTGGAACTGAATCGCACCCGGTTAGGCTTGACCGATCAAACGATAATATGCAATATAATAACTCTTAATAGCCCGCATAAAGCAGAGGATGTGTTTTGTGCGGCAAGGGGGGGAGCAAAGCTGAAAATTATGAGTTTTATGTTTCGACGCGCGTTCAAACAACGGGTTGTTTTCATTATGGCCGCTATGATCATAGCGGGCACAAATTATGCCGGGACTTTTCCGAAATTCGTTTTTCTGTTTATCGGAGACGGCATGGCGGAAGCGGATGTGAGGGCCACGGAGTGTTATTTCAAAGACGCCCAGGCTCAAAAAGGTGTAGCCGCTGACACAACACAGGGCTTGGCCATGACGAAGCTGCCGGTGCGGGGAACCGCCACGACCTTTTCGAAAAACAATGCGACGACTGACTCGGCGGCCGCGGCCACGGCCATGTCCTCGGGCTACAAGACAGCTAACGGCTCTCTGAATGTCGACGCTGAAACAGGCCGCAATTTTGAGCCGATGGCGCAATTCGTAAAACGTTATGGCATGAAAGTGGGCATCATTTCAAGCGTCGCGCCGAACCATGCCACTCCCGCCGGATTTTACGCTTATGCTCAGAAAAGGAATATGTATCCCGAAATCGCCATGCAGTTGACAACGAACGAACTTGATTATGTGGGCGGTCCGGTTCTGATCGGCGGTCCGGAAGCGGATGTCAAGGCCAGGGATGCCGCCGTGAAGAACGGTTACACGATTGTCGAAGACCGGCAGGGCTTTGACGCTTTGCGGTCCGGCGCGCGGCGCGTCTGGGTCAGGAGCAAAATGTCGCTGGCAATTGACGATAAGCACGAAATTCCGCTTGCTGATCATGTGGGCAAGGCGATCGGGTTGCTGGCCGGCCCCGAAGGATTCTTCATGATGGTCGAGGGCGCAATGATTGACGGCGCCAGCCATTCCAATGACGGCGCGGCGCTGGTGCATGAAATGTTGGAATTCGACCGTGCAATCGCCAAGGCAATGGAGTTCTACAAGTCGCGGCCGGAAGAAGTTTTGATTGTGGTGACATCGGATCACGAGTGCGGCGGTCTGTCGTTGGATGAAGAGAAAATCAAGGCCGCCGGGATGAGCAAGATTCTTGACGGTCAGAAAGGTTCGCGGAACGCCTCGGCCGGAGAAGTGTTCAGGCAGGTCGAGAAAGGCAAAATGCTGTTTGACGAGGCGCTGCCACTGATGCGGGAGTTTTTCGGCATACAAAATATAAACGACAAGGAACTGACGGAAGTCCATGAATATTTTAATAAGGGTGGCGATGCGCGAGGCGATTTCTCTTATGGCGACAACCGCATAATCAGCCTGTTCTGGTCGCGCCTAGTCAGTGCCAGAGCGGGGCTAATCTGGAGCAGTTTGAGCCATACTGACGCGCCTGTGCCGGTTTACGCCGTCGGAGCGCAGGCGGCGCGGTTTTCCGGCAACAGCGACAACGCGCTGATCGGACGTTACATGCGCGACATTATCGCCGAAAGCGGCGGGGACGCCGCTTCTACTGCGGTGCGGCTCCCGCAAAATTAGAATTGCTGAAAGCCAAATTGCGGCAGGCGCTTGGTTGTGTTAATATGCCAAAACAATGCTGCGTATAAGCCATAAACAGAGTTTGCGAAAGTTAGCTGGTTCGCTGCCCGCAGTTTGCGCGGGCTTGTGCCTGCCGTTGTTGATGTGGTGGTCCGGATGTCTGGCTGACCGCATACGCCCGCCGCGCGGGAACCCTGGTGTAGTTA
>JAQWAM010000461.1 GCA_028707675.1 Kiritimatiellia bacterium
CGCCGACCTCAGCGCCGACTTGCCCCGCGTGATTTCCAGTAGCCGCCCGCCCTTCGGCATCTTCTTCATCTCCTCGACGTTCGTCGCGTTCCAGCCGGTGACCTTCCAGCCGCAGTTGAGAACGCCGTCGATGATTTCGTCGACGGTCGGCGGCTTGGGTTGCTTGGAGAAATCGAACCGCCGGTCCCAGACATCGCCCTTGCCGAGACGGAAAACCAGATCGTTCGCCGTCTGGTAGACCGAGCAGGAAAGGTCGCCGTTGCCGAGGAGCAGCCCCTCGTCCGGACTCATCACCGGGTGGTCGATCTCGACCACATGAACCGCAAGCGCCCCAAACGCCGGCAAAAACGCCAACGCGGACACCGTCAACATGCTCATTTTGCGTCTCCGTTACTTTAAGAATATCTTCGTGCCGAGAGCGGTGAAAACGACTACTAGGTCATCCCCCTGCGCCTTGAGCCGCGGTATCACACTGGCGGGCCAGTCGGAGCCAGTGAAAAAGGCCGAACCGAGATTATCTGTCCCTGCGAAGGCCGTCGCGGATAAGATCTTGACCGTCTTGCCCGCAAGCGTCGCTGGTTCGCCAAGGTTCGCGAGTTGGACTTCCTGCCCTTCAGCGATCGCGAACGTCCCGTCCACCGACGGCCACGCCGACGCGCTTCCGTCCGCGAGCAGCGTCCCGACCGAAAGCGTTCCGTTAGACACCGTGCCCGCACCCTCGATCGAGGCGAAGCTCTGCGCGTTGCCGTCCAGGTCGAGCGTCGCGCCCTCGGCCACGTTCACGACAACGTTGACCGCAGCCGCGTGCATGCCATGGTTCCATTTGCAGCGCAGGTAGCATTCGACCTTCTGCCGCTCTTCGTCCGAGAGCCGGCGGTCGTAGCAGATGAGTTCGGCGAGGCGCTGGTGCCCGTTGTATTCGTGGTTCGTCGCGCCGGTCGGTTTGCGGCTGCGCCCGTCGTAAGCGAGCCCGTCCGCGTTCACGGGGCTGTCTTCATCCTTCACCACCATCGAGAGCTGATACCACTTGCCGGAAAGCCCTTCCGACGTGGGGCCGACGCTCTCGCCGTTCTTCCACCAGTCGGCGGATCGAGCGTTAGACTGGGCTCCCGAGTGCAGCAGCACGCAGATGTTGGTCGTGCCGACGTAAGTGGGCGGCTGCCCAGGCACAGGAGTGTAAATGCCGCGGTGCCAGGCATAAAGGTTGGTGTAGGTGTTCTCGCCGCTGATCTGTTCCCATTCGCCGCCGCCCATCAGGAAACCGCCGCCGTTCTGCGAGCCGACCATCCAGAACGCGGACTTTATGTTGCTGAGACGCTTGGGATTGCCTGCCGCGTCCTGCCACATGAAACAGGCGTTGTAACCCTGCATGTCCACCGTCGGACGATAGCCGAGATCCGGATCGTAGACGACGCTCTGCATATAGGCGCTGCCGCCGCTGCGGACCGCCTTCATGCCGTCTCCGACGGCGCTCGCCCATTCGGAGACGCAGTTCGTCGTGCCGTATTTCGTCGCGGTGATCCCGTACGTGGCGTCCGCGCGGTAGATGATACCGTTTGTGACGAGTTCAGGCGTCGCGTACGGGTCGGCGTTCTTCACCTTTAGCGTGCCCGCCGCGATCCCGACCGTGCCGGTGAACGCGGAAACGTCCAGCAGCGTGAGCGTGCCCGCGCCGGACTTGGTGAACGTGCCGTAACCGTTCAGGCTGACCATATCGTCGTCCTCGCCGTAGTTTTGGGCAACATCGCCACCTTCAACAAGGATTTCGTGAGAGACGATATCGGTCTTCTCCGGCGCGGCCGGAAGCGCCTCCGGCTCGGCGCCGAACCACTTCTGCATGAGATAGTTGCGGGTGGCGACCTTCTCGCGCGCGGAAAGCTCGCGCTGGTAGACGATCATCTCTCCGACCGAAAAGCCGCCGATACGAGAAGTGAGGTTGCGGTCGAGCGCCACCTGCCCGCCCGAGACGCCCGCGGAAGGATGCAGCTCCAAGAGGAAGTAACAATTCGTCGCGACCGGGTTGGCCATGCTGCCGAAGTTGACGCCGTTGGTGTAAATGTTGCCAGAGAATACGTTCTGCGAGGGATAGCCCTGAAAAAGCCCCGCGTCGCCGGAATACAAGTATTTGCCGGGGCTGATTTCCGTGAACGCCGAATGGAAGTCAATCTGATCGAGATCGTTGACAACCCCGTCCTTGCGGTTGCCGAAAAGCCACCCGCCTCCGCCCTGGTTGCCGGTCACCACGTAAATGGAGCGCATCGAGTGCAGCGGCCGGTCGAGATACGCCCAAGTGCCGCCGAACGTAGGGGAATAGGCGGAAGAGTCGCCGAACTTGCCGAAATCAACGACGTGCAACCCTGCGCCGATCGCGTCTTGAACAAAGCGAGGGCTGCGGCTCTGTTCGTTGGACGGTCGCCAAATGCCGACGCCGCGGTTCTTGTCGTACCAGTTGTCGAGAACCGTCTCATTGTCGGCCGCGCGCAAGCGCATGTTTAGCGACTTCAAGTCTGTCGCGTCGAGATGCATCGTCGCGCCGGGCGCGTAAGCCGTCGCG
>JAQWAM010000462.1 GCA_028707675.1 Kiritimatiellia bacterium
CGCAGATTCAGCGGCAAATTCATGGTGCGGGTGCCGCCTGATCTTCACCGCGCGCTTACCGTTGAATCAGCCGAAGCCGGCATCAGCCTGAATCGCGTTGTCACGGCCAAACTGTCTTATTGATGTCAGTAGCGTCCCATAGGACGCTTAGGTGTTTAGCTTTTCAGGCTGTAGGCTATTAGGTAAAACTGGTCTGATTAAAGTCATTTTACAAGCAAACGGTGTTTCAAATAAACATGTGATTTGCTTGTGACGGTTCACAAATAGTGCGTTTTCAATGAATACCTAAACACCTATCAACCTGAAACCCTTAAATCCGGCATCCCTCTGGGATGCTAGTGGATCGAGTCTCTGTATGACAACATCCTTCTGGCAAGAACGGCTCGAACGCTGCCCCGCGCTGCGCCCGTGGCTGCTGCGCGCCGCGAAACGCGCCGTCTCGGGCGTCGCGCTCATGCCCGCCTCGCTAACGCTCGGCGACGTGCCGCAAGACAAAGCCGTGCGCCGCGCGCTGGAGGATATTTTTCCGGGCTGCCGGGAGCTGAACGGGCGGCTGAAGGCGCGTCTCGACGAAACCATGCGCGAATGCTCGCGCTGGCAGCCGCTAGCCGAGCTACTGGGGGTTTCTCCCCCGCCGCACCAGGCGCCAGAGACGCCCGGGAAGCGTCTTGCCCGCACGCTGCGGCGCCTGAAACTGCTATATCCTGACGACCGCGCCTTGATCGACGCGCTGCGCGAAGACGTTCTCATCAATCGGCTCTTCAAATCATCGGCTGCCGCAGACAAAGAACTGACCGCACTATATGACGCGCTGGTTTATATGCGCGACGCGCCCGCCGGCATGACCCTCTCCGAACTCGGCGCTAAATTTTTCAACGACAGCAAGAGCCTGCGCGGCGGACCGCTCCGTCAGCAGCTTGAGCACCTGCTCCGGGTGCAAGGCAACGGCCCGGACGACGACACCGACGCGCTGCTAAACGCCTGCGGCATCATTGAGAACCCCTACACCACGCACGTCGTGGTCTTCGCGCCTTTCTCCTACCGCACATGCGACGGTGCGCGGCTCGGCTGGCCGAACGAACTCTGGCGGCGCGGCGAAGCGGTCATACTGCCATGGCGCACGGTCCGCACGATTGCCGATATCCGGTTCGAGGAGCCGTGCGGCTCTGTCGTCACCAGCGAGAACGCGGCGCCGTTCCACCGCCTGGTCGAGACCGGACGCGCGGCGCTCTACACCGAAGGTTACCCCAACGCCGCCGTCAAGACCCTGCTGCGCCATTTCGCGCAAGCGGGCGCGTCCGCGCTGCACTGGGGCGACACCGACCTCGACGGCTACCGCATCGCCGAGCAGATCGCGCGCGCCATCCCCGCCCGGCTCTACCTGCCGCCTGCCGGACGCGCCGACCGTCTCCGCAAAAAACATATGCGCCTGACCGACGAGCATCGCCGCCGCCTGCTGGCGTTCATCGACGCCCACCCGGCTTTCCCATTCCTTGACGGCCTGCGTTATACCCTGCAACACGGATGGCTTGAGCAGGAGCAGACCATCGACGGGCTGCTCTAGTGAAACCGCGCGTGCGCCCTTTTCGTCCTGCTTTTCACATTCGTCAAACCTACGAAAACAATGCTATGATTGCGGCGAATGGAGAACTTGACATGTCTGTCGAACGTTTCGGGCTGTACCTCGTCATAACCAACCCTGTAACCTCATACGAACAGTGCGCCGAGGCCGCGGTAAAGGCCGGCCTGCGCTATATCCAACTGCGGATTAAACACGCGGGGCGCGAGCGCATCCTGACCATCGCCCGCAACTTGCGCGGCATCACCAGCGGCTCTGACACCCGCTTCATCGTCAATGACGACCCCTTAATCGCCGCCGAATCCGGAGCCGACGGCGCGCATCTCGGCCAGACCGACATGCCGCTGCCCGAGGCGCGCCTTAAATTCCCCGATCTTGCGATTTTCGGCCTGTCGACCCATAACCCCGCGCAGGCGCGAGAGGCCGCGGCGCTGAACCCGGACTATTGCGGCGTCGGCCCGGTCTTCGCCACGCCCACAAAAGAAATACCGGATCCGACCCTCGGCCCGGAACTGGCCGGAGAGATCATCCGGCAGACGCCGTTCACCACCGTGGCCATAGGCGGCATCGACCGCTCGAATCTCGCCGCGGTCCTGCGGGCAGGCGCCATAAATTTCGCGGTCGTGCGCGAGGTGTGCCTCGACCCCGCCCCGTATGACGCGATCCGCAGACTGCAAGACATCTGGCATGCGCTCCAATGAACGCTATCGACAATCTCATACCGGACAACCGCCGCGCTCTGATAACCCTTTTGCGCTGTGCGCTAAAAGGCAGTCAGCAATGTCCCGCTTTATCAGACGCCAGCCTTCACTCGCTCTTCCAACAGGCGCGCGAACAGGGGGTCGGCACCTACATGTATCCCTGGCTGGCCGCGCAAAAAGTTTTCAGTGAAACGCGTCCGCAAGCTGCTGAAAAGCCGCTGGCCGCATGGCGCGAAGCTTTTCTGCGTAACCTCGTGCGTTCAGACCTTATC
>JAQWAM010000463.1 GCA_028707675.1 Kiritimatiellia bacterium
CCTTGTCCCGCAACGGGCAGCGCACACCGGGGTAGAGTTTTACAGGCCGCAGGTTGATGTATTGATCGAGTTCGAAACGCAGGCGCAGCAGCACGCCCTTCTCCAGAATGCCGGGCTTGACGTCAGTGTGGCCGATGGCGCCCAGATAGATCGCGTCAAAACCGCGTAACTCAGCTATGACCGAATCACTCAGCGTCTCGCCGGTTTTGAGATAACGTTCGCCGCCGAGGTCATAAGAGACCTTTTCCAGTTTGAACCCGAACTTGGCGGCTGCGGCGCCCAAAACTTTGCAGCCCTCCCTGATCACTTCCGGCCCGGTCCCGTCGCCGGGCAGAACCGCTATCTTATAGCTCTTAGACATGCTCGCTCCTTGTTGCAAATGTGCAAAAGTCTAGCTTATCGGCTTTTCCCATACAAGGCTTAACCCATAACCAGGCTCCCGATCATCTCATTGATTTCGCGCCAAGATTCCGCGCGGCGCATGTTCCCTGACGTGCGGTACTGCCGGTTCCACGGCCGGTCGTATATGATCACCGCGCACTCCCGGCGCGGCGCCAAAAGGTCAAGCGCGGCCGGCGCGTCTTCAATCGCCGCGTCGAAACACAGCGTCGAGAACTCTTCCATATCCAGCGCGCGGGGATGTCCGCCCCGGGGCTCCGGTCCGGCCCTCCCGTATTTGTCCACATGCAAAAGCTCAAGATGCTCCAGCCCATGCTTGCGCAGCCAAGCGTTTGAACCGTCATGACTCGCGGCCGGCCGCCCGGTGACCACCGTCAGCTCATGTCCCCGATCCGCCAGCGCGCGCACCGTCTCCACACCGCCCGGCGCCGGCGAGATGCCCGCGAGAAACTCGGTGCGGTGGGCATGCTCCATCAGATCGTCGATCTCAGAAGCGGACAGCGCGAAGGCCTGCCGCAGGTCAAAGACCGCAATTTCCTCATACGCCACCCGCCGGCCGAACATGTCCCGCGCCAGTCCGGTCAAATGCCGGGCGGTCTCGCAGAGCACATCGTCAAAATCCACATAAATCCTCATAGGCATAAAATACCAGAAACTCTGCCGGACGTGAACCGCCGAACCGAACAAAAACGCCGCGCTTGTCAGATTGATGTTCCCTTGCACCGTTTTTTTTGATTACTTATTCCCGTTCTTCAATAACGCAGTTTCTTTCCGATTGTCATCATGTCCAGATTTGTAATCAAAGGCCGGCGCCCGGTCAGCGGCACACACCGCGCGCCCGGCAACAAGAACGCCGCGCTGCCGATGCTGGCCGCCTGCCTGCTGACCTCCGAGCCCGTCACGCTAACCAACCTGCCGCTGATAGCGGACGTGATGACCATGCTCGAACTGCTCGCGGACATGGGCGCCAGCGTCGAACTGGACAAGGCGGAGCGAACCGTCAAAATCTGCGCCCGGCGAGTGCGCAACACGCATTTGAACAAAACCCTCTGCGGCCGCGTCCGCTCGTCGATCCTTTTCGCCGGCCCTCTGCTGGCCCGCAAAGGCATGGTCAAGCTCTATCCCCCCGGCGGAGACGTTATTGGGCGCCGCCGCATCGACACCCACCTCGAAGGCCTGCGACGGCTGGGCGCCGCTGTCAGGGGCGGCAGGTCATTCTCATTCAAGGCTCCCAAGCGTCTCGAAGCGCAGCCGATCCTGCTGGACGAGGCCAGCGTCACCGCCACCGGCAATCTTGTGATGGCCGCCGCTCTGGCCAGAGGCACCACCACGCTTTACAATACCGCCTGTGAGCCGCACGTGCAGAACCTCTGCCACATGATCAACTCGATGGGTGGGAAAATCCAAGGCATCGGCACCAACCGGCTGACGGTTGAAGGAGTAGACGCGCTGCACGGGACCGAGCGGCGCATCGGCCCGGATTACATCGACGCCGGCAGCTACATCGCCGCTGCGCTGGTCACAGGCGGCGAGCTGACCATAGAAGATGTGGAGGCGTCCGATTTCGACGTGCTGGAAAAACCCTTCCGTCGCTTCGGCGTCCGCTGGACAATCGACCGGCACACCAAGACGCTCAAGCTTCCGGGGCGGCAAAAACTGAAAACGTCTTACGATCTCGGCGACGCCATACCGAAAGTGGAGGACGGCCCTTGGCCGATGTTTCCCTCCGACCTCATGAGCGTCCTGATCGTGCTCGCGTCGCAAACGCGCGGCACCACCCTTTTCTTCGAGAAGATGTTCGAGAGCCGCATGTACTTCGTGGACCACCTGATCGGCATGGGCGCCCGTATCGTGCAGTGCGACCCGCACCGCGTGGTTGTCACCGGCCCCGCCCCACTGCAAGGTTCGAGAGTGTCCAGCCCCGACATCCGCGCCGGCATGGCTTTGCTGGTGGCCGCCTTGTGCGCCCGCAACGAGACCGTCATACATAACGCGGAAAGCATCGACCGCGGGTACGACGCCGTCGAGGTAGAACTCAAACGCCTGGGCGCCAACATCGAACGCGTCAGCGATTGAGCGGCCGGCAACCGCAAACCCGCATCCGGCCATTAACAGCAAAAGGTCATCGCGCGTTTAAAACTGTTATGTTT
>JAQWAM010000464.1 GCA_028707675.1 Kiritimatiellia bacterium
GCTGTTTGAGACTCTGGAGCGCGATTTGGAAACGCTGATGCGGCCGCGGCTGACATTCTACCCTGGATTTTTGACGGACGGCTCGATCGACGCGCACTTCTTCGGCGGCATCGGGCCGGAGGTCATGGGTACAATATATCTGGCCTTGGGGGCGATGCTGATCGCGGTGCCCTTGGGTTTGGTGGCGGCGGTGTATTTTCAGGAATACGCCGGGGAAGGGGCGCTGATGTCGTTCCTGCGGTCATGCGTCAACACTCTGGCCGGGGTTCCGAGCGTCGTTTTCGGGCTGTTCGGTTTGGCCTTCTTCATCAACACGATCAAAGTTTCTGAAGGCAAGAGTGTGCTGGCAGGCGCGTTGACGTTGTCTTTGCTGGTGCTGCCGACAGTCATACGTTCGTCGGAAGAGACGATAGCGGCGGTGCCGCGATCATATAAGGAGGGTGCGCTGGCTTTGGGAGCGGGCAAGTGGCGCACTATAATGACGGTGATCCTGCCGGCGGCGCTGCCAGGCATCCTGACCGGCACGGTCATAAGCATGGGGCGCGCGGCCGGCGAGACCGCGCCGATCATTTTCACGGCGGCGGTCAGCGTGGGCAAGATGATCAAGCTGACGGAAGTCGGGTCACTGCCAACCCCGGCACTGTCGTGGAATCTGTACAACTTGTGTACGGAGCATGAGGCTGTGGACGAGATCAGGCATGTCCAGTACGGCATGGCCGCGACGCTGGTGCTGATTGTGCTCGCGCTTAATCTGACGGCGATATTGATCCGCGCGCGGGTGGCGAAGCGGCTGAAAGGTTGAGGGGAAGTTCTAAAGTTCTAAAGTTCGAGAGTTCTAAAGTGCTTAAGTTTGAGAGTTTTGAGGGATGAGTGAAAACATGACAACGGATGTGGCGCATGTGGAGGCACGCGGATTTTCGGTCTTTTACGGGGCGCACGAGGCTGTACGCAAGGTCAGCCTTGCGATTCCGTCATGCCGGGTGACCGCGATCATCGGCCCCAGCGGCTGCGGGAAAAGCACTTTTCTGCGCGCAGTGAACCGCATGAACGATCTGATTCAGGGATGCCGCGCGCAGGGCGGGCTGCTGTTCGACGGGCAGGATGTTTACGGCAGGGATGTCGACACGGCTGTGCTGAGGCGCAGGATCGGGATGGTCTTTCAGAAACCCAACCCGTTTCCCAAGAGCATATATGACAATGTCGCTTACGGGCCGCGCCTGCACGGCAGGCATTCCAAGGCGGAACTGGACGTGATAGTGGAAGAGAGTCTGGCCGGTGCCGCCTTGTGGGATGAGGTCAAAGACCGCCTGCACAAGAACGCCTTGGGTCTGTCTGGCGGTCAGGCGCAGCGCCTGTGCCTGGCCCGGGCTCTGGCGGTCAAGCCCGAGATGCTGCTGATGGACGAGCCGACCTCGGCGCTTGATCCCAAGGCCACGGCGCGCATCGAGGAGCTGATCGTGCAACTGCGCGGAAAGTACACCATAGCGATCATCACCCACAACATGCAGCAGGCTGCGCGGGTCTCGGACATGACGGCTTTTTTTTACGAGGGCGATCTTGTAGAATACGCGCCTACAAAGGAGCTGTTCACGCGTCCCCGCGAAAAAAGGACCGAGGACTACATAACAGGCAGGTTCGGTTGAGGTTAGAAGGGAGTGCGGATGAACCAGATATTCATGCGTGAGCGTGACAGGCTTAAAGAGGACATGCTGAGTTTGGCCGGCGAGGTGGAGATGCGGCTAGGCGATGTCCTGAAAGCGGCAGAGCGGCGCGACAGTGAATCGCTGTTGAACTGGATCGACCGCGATTCCGAGATCGACGAAGATGAGGTTAAGATCGAAGAAGAGTGTCTTAAGATACTGGCGCTGCATCAGCCGGTGGCGCGTGATCTGCGGTTTGTGGTGGCTGTGCTGAAGATCAACAACGACCTTGAAAGGATCGGGGATATAGTCGTTAACATCGCCGAGAAAGGTCTGCGGCTGGCCGAGGCGCCGGCCATCGACATTTTCGGTTGGTTGCTCCAGATGGGCAAGATCGCGCGCGAAATGCTCAAAAGCAGCTTGGACGCTTTCGTGTCGCTGGATGTCTCCAAAGCCGCAGCGGTGATTTTGAGGGATGACGAGCTTGACGCCATGAAAAAGAAGGTCGCGGAAACCGTGGTTCAGCGCGTCAACGAGGCCGACACCGGCGCCATGACCGGGGCGCTGTTGCTGATGCATGGGGTGGCGCGCGACCTCGAGCGGATAGGAGACCACGCCACCAACATCGCCGAGGATGTGGCGTACCTTTCGGAAGGCAGAATCGTGCGGCACAAACGCGCGGCTGCACAACCCCAAGGATGATTATGGCAGGCGAGAACATACTGATTGTCGAGGACGAGGCGGATATCAGGGAGCTGCTGCGTTACAATCTGGAACGGGAAGGGTTCAAGATTTACGAAAGCGGGTCTGCTGAAGACGCCAAGACTTTTCTGGCGCGCCGGTTGCCGGCTCTGGTGATTCTCGATCTGATGCTGCCGGGAACCGACGGATACGCTTTTTGCCG
>JAQWAM010000465.1 GCA_028707675.1 Kiritimatiellia bacterium
CCCGGAAGCTGTCCGCTTTCAACGTAAGGCGCGAGCGCGTCCCTCGCAAACGCCGTTCCCGAATCCTTCGGCCCGTCGCAGACCGTGCAGCATCCCGAGACAATCGCCGCGGCGGCGATGAGCATCAACATCAGTTTCTTCATCGTTGTTTCCTTATTCCTTAGCGTTGTTCATTCAATCGGTTGAGCCGAGTCTGGTACATGAGCAGATAACCCCGTTTCTCTGACGGGTCCAGCAACGAAGCTGCAATGGCCGTCTCGACACGGGCTTGCGGTTCCAGAAAAGGCGACAACAGTTTCTCGCGCCGCGCGGGAGGGATGCCGAGCCGGACACCCCATTCCAGAAAATCTGTTTTTCCGGGGTGGCCTTTGTCTTTGCAATACGGACTCCGGAACCCGTCCGTAAACAGACCTTTGTCCAGCGCGAAATCAGTGTCGGCGACATGCAGTCGCGTGTTGATCAAATCGTATGCCGGACTGAACAGGAAGTCCCCGCTCCCGTTCTCCAGCAGGGAGAAGTTTTTCAGGTGGGCGTCGCCGTTCGAGAAGAGATAGTTGAACACGACCACGGCGAAGAATCGTTCGATTTCGACCCGCCATGCCGGAACGTGGGCCCGCACCAGCCGTCCTACCTCCTCGTAGCTGTAACGATACTTGAAGTCCGGGCCGTCCATGTCATGCGTTTTACCCGCGAGCGACGCGAAGTCTTCCTGCGCCCACTTCCCTCCGCCGGGCTTCACATCAAACCGCCGTGTGAGATAAGCCGGCTCCCCGTCCTTGAAGAAGACGAGGCCGTTGTCCGCCGTGGCGACACCGTAAACCTTCCGTGCGGTCTGCATGGTCAGATATTCATTAGCCGGAACCTGCGCGGCGTTTTTCAGATCGCGCGGCACGGGTTTCAGAATGTGGGTGCTCTGCTCGCCCTCCCGCGCCAACCGGAGCGTCCCCCTGTCAACCACCATGCCCACCTTCTCCTGGACGCCGGAGATGGAGGCGCGTTTACGGTTCTCCAGAAACAGCTCCGCAATCCCCGCGTCGCGTTGCGGCGGGTCGTAGGGGAGGGTGCGGCTGACGTTTCTGCTGTCAAACAACACGGTTCATTCCTCGATGGGTTTGGCCGTAACCGCGCCGATCGTGTCTGTCTGCGCGGTCGCCAGAAGAAACCCGAAGTCGTCACGTTCGTCGATTCTCAGATTGCGGCTCTGCGCGATCCGGTTCGCGCCCTCGCTGAGCATGTTGGCGAAGAACGGAAACAGATGCCGGCATTGGTATTCCCTCCGTGTCTTGGGCAGCGTCAAACTGACCGGCGGTTGCGTCCCGTCGGCATAATAGGCGTCGTCGTAACGGAAAGCGTACCCCTTGCGGTCTTCCTGCTCCGTCAGGACTCCGGCGAACACCCCGTTCCGGTAAATGGCTGACTTACGCATTAATCGTCCCTTTCCGCACGTCCAGCGAGAGATCCAGGCCCAGAACATCCGCGATCCGCAACAAGACGTCCAGCGTCGGGTTGCCCTGTCCGCGTTCCAGCTTGCACACCGTGTTCACGCTGACCTCAGCCAACTCGGCCAGATGCGGTTGCGTGACACGCAGTTCCCGCCGCCTCGCCTTGATGCGTTCCCCTATCTGCCGTGCAGACAAAGCCAATTCCTCCTTGTTCATGAATTCGGTTCACACTATAATGCGATTTGTCGCGATAAAACAAGCGGAATCAACAGAAAAACAATAAAAATCGCATTTTAGCGTAAGATGAACGATTCATCGCGCAAAAAACCTGCCTCTTGATCGTCTGATCCTGATAGCGATACTTCGCGGTTTTCGGGGTTGACGGTTTTCTCCCGGCTCCCGCATAATTGGGCAAATCAGGGCTTGCGGAATGTTGCCTGCCGATTCTAAAAAAAGCGAATGAAGGACAAAAGATGATGACACGGTTCATACGCGGGATCAGGACCCTTGCCGGATACGCGGTCCTGGCAGCCGCGGCAGGCGGATGCGCCTGGATGGCGGCGGCGCAGAATCTGCCGAAGGACACCCTGCAGGATCTCGGGGCGCCGCCCGCGCAGCCGGGCGACGAGGCGT
Source organism: Kiritimatiellia bacterium (assembly GCA_028707675.1). Taxonomy (GTDB): domain Bacteria; phylum Verrucomicrobiota; class Kiritimatiellia; order RFP12; family UBA1067; genus JAQVQN01. Next base: position 2,076 of record JAQWAM010000465.1, read on the forward strand.
GGACCTTTATCGACGACCTCAAGGCGCCGTTATGGGGCAACGGCCTTGGCTGGGGCCCCCGGCCCGTCGCGGATGGCGAGGCGGACCTGAGCCGCGGGGCGCGTGTCAACGCGGCCTTCCCCGATGCCGAAGGAGTGCTCAAAACGGCCTATGCCGACCTGGCGGATTTCTGCGCTGCCGGGAAGCTTGCCGCCGACGGCCCGTATGTCATCGAGACCGCAAAGGCGCAGACCCCGGTGTTCGAGGCTTACCGGATCGAGGTGGCCGCGGACCGCTGCCGGATTCTGGCCGCCGACACGGAGGGCATCCGGCGCGGCATATTCAAGGTCGAAGACATGATGCGCGAAGCCGGCGGGCCGTTCCTGAAGCTGGGCACGATCGAGCGCAAGCCCTTCATCAAGTCCCGCGTCTCCCGCTGTTTTTTCGGCCCGATCAAGCGTCCGCCGC
>JAQWAM010000466.1 GCA_028707675.1 Kiritimatiellia bacterium
AAAAACAGGTTGGTAACGGTATTTCAACGATTACGATTACGAGCAAGATTACGATTACGAAAAGTCTCCATTTTTCCTAATCTTAATCCTAATCCTAATCTTAATCAGCTTGAAGTTATAGACAAGGAGGTTTAGGCAGATGAAACAGTACAAGGTTGGATTGGTGGGCATCGGCGCGGTCGGCACGGAGATGGTCAAGGTGCTGAGGCAGCGCCAGTTCCCGGCCAGCGAGATACGCATTATGGCCACTCGCGAGCGCGACGAGGAAGTGGCGGGAGAGACTTTTCATGTGATCGAGGCCAAGCCGGAAGCTTTCGACGGTTTGGACATAGTGCTTTTCGCGGGCACGGAAGGTTCGAAGGGCGCGTCCAAACTGTTCGGCTGGGAGGCGGTCAGGCGCGGCTGCGTGGTCATCGACAACGGTGACGATTACCGCATGGACGAGCGTGTGCCGCTGGTGATTCCGGAGATCAACCCCGAGGCGCTGGACCGGCATCAGGGATTTATCGCCAATCCTAACTGCAGCACAATCATAACGCTGATGGGCATAGCGCCGTTGCACAAAAAGTCGCACATCGAGCATATGACGGCCGTGACGTTCCAGTCGGTCAGCGGAACCGGCAGGTCGGCTATCGAGGAGCTGGAGCGGCAGATGCGCGCCTATGCGACAGGCGCGGTGATGGAGGTCAAGGCATACCCGCACCAGATCGCGCTGAACGTGCTGCCGCAGATAGGCGGCGAGAAGAAGGATATGCCCGGCTTCACCAGCGAGGAGGCCAAGCTGACTTTCGAGTCGCGCAAGATTCTCGGCTGCCCCGGGCTCAGGATCGCCTCGACATGTGTCCGGGTGCCGGTTTTCTACGCGCATTCAGTGGCGGTGCACGCCTCCTTCCGCCAGCCGATCCAGCCTGACGAGGCGCGCTCGATTCTGGCTGCCAGCGAAGGCGTGGCGGTGATTGACGAGCTTTCGGCGGGGCGTTATCCGATGCCGCTTTTCACGGGCGGCGGGGACGTGGTCAATGTCGGGCGCATCCGCGTGGATCCCAGCGTCGAGAACGGCCTGGCGCTGTGGTGCTGCGGAGACAACATCCGCAAGGGCGCGGCGCAGAACGCCGTGCAGATCGCCGAGACCATGATCCGGCGCGGCCTGATCTGACAATCATTACAAGGTTGTAATTTTTGTTTGCGTGTGTTTCCCCGTTCGTGGTAAATTTCAACCATGAACGGGGGAATCTATTTTCCGACACAAGAGCTGGCTTTTATCGGGCAAGGCCGGCGGCGCATATGCTATGCGGTACGCGGAACGGGAAGGTGCGTAAAATTCTACCGCAAGCACTCTGAACTGGCGCCCGGCACAAAATGGCGCATTCGTCTGGATATCATGATCGGGCGTTATTTGTGGTTCGCCAACATCAATTACCGGGAGTGGCGCTATCATTGCAAGCTCGCGCGCCGTTTGCCAAAAGATGTGATGGCGGTTTTTCCAGAGCACGTCCAACTGGTGTTCTCAAAGGAAAAAGGCTGGGGCGTTGTCGAGACCTTGATACGCAACGCGGACGGTTCATTGTCTAGAACAGTTATTGACGAGATGACGCTGGCTGATGATCCGGTTCTGGCGCGGCGCGTTTACCACGAGACCGAGCGGCTTTTCCGGCAACTGGCTGAATACGGCGTCTGTTTTTTTGATCCGCGCGGCAACGTGCTGGTACAGTGGATCGCGCCGAGTGTTTTTCGTTTGCGGATCGCCGATCTGGAGCCGTACTGCCGGGCTGGGATACCCGGGCTGGCGAATATCAGGCTTTACGTGCAATGCAAGATCCGGCGCCGGGCGGCCCGGTATCTGAGTCGGCTGATGACGATAATGGCTGAACGGGGCTTGCTGGAGGCCGAATGCCACACGCAGCCGCACAGGCGTGACAACACGGTTTTCCTGCGTATGGCGCGCTGCGCCGGGTTCTTGTGGTAATGGATACTGGCATAACCCGGAGGTTTATGCCAGGACAGGTATCGGGGTTCAGGCGCGGCCTTTGGCCTTGAGGAACTCGAAGCAGCCGCGCACGTTCCCGATGGATTTGGGGTCGGCCTCGGTCTCCACGATATACCATGCTGTGACATCGGCCTCGGCCGCGGCGAATACGGCGTCCCAGTCCACGCCGGTCTTGCCTTCCGGAACCTGGCCGAGGATGCCCGGGCCGGGGTAGATCTCTTTGGCGTGCAGCGTACGTGAGCGGTTGGGGTATTTCTTAAGCCAGTAGACCGGGTCTTCGCCGGCGGAAACGACATGCCCGACATCCAACTGTTGGCACACGTCAGGCGAGGCGTTGTCGAAAAAGATCTCCCACTTGCGTTTGCCGTCGAACTTGTCTTTGAACTCGTGCTGGTGGTTGTGGTAGCCGACATACATGCCAGCTTTCTTGGCGGTCTCGGCCGCCGCGGAGAACTGCCGCGCCAGATCAATCCACTTTTGCGCGTCCGGTCCGTTCATGCCGGGAACCATGAGGTATTTGTTGCCCAGCTCCTGGTTGAA
>JAQWAM010000467.1 GCA_028707675.1 Kiritimatiellia bacterium
TAGGCCATCCCCAGCAGGGCGCGGTGCTTGACGTTGCGCGGCGTCCCGATCAGCCGCTCGACTTCTTCTCGGTTCAGCACGCCGGGCCGCTTGCCGCTGCGTCCGCGCGGCGGAATCGAAAACCCGCGCGCAGAACGCTTCAGCACCTGCTCATAGAGAAACCGGTAGGCGCTGAAATAGACGTTGACCGTGGCCCAGGCCCGCTTGCGGACCGTGATCACCTCGTCGAGGAACCGCTGAACCTCCTCGCAGGTCAGATCCTCCAGCGGCCGGCGGTAGTACCGGCAGAGTTCCTCCAGCGCATAGATGTACGCATCAAACGTCTTGGCCGCGAACCCCCGCAGCCGCATCTGAAGCAGAACCGCTTCCCGTAATGGCGACATGACTGACTTCCTTCCGTTAAGGGCCTCCGCACTATGCGGCGGCCACGGAAGTCAGTATACGCTTCGGCAAAGAAAAAAACCGCTTCGCGTTAGAGTCTCACTCCGCGTAGCGGTTCCGTTTCAACAGTGTTATTGAGCCTACCTCGCGAATGCGGGTAGAGCCCATTTACTTAGAAATAATATTCGTTCTGGCGGAGCCGGTCAAGCGCACATTTTATTGCCCGGCAACCCCTTAATCTTTGGGCTTGCCTGTGAGGTAGGCTTTATGCAAACTGTTGAGGTAGTCTTTGTGCGGCATTGCGGATTGAGGGGTGCCATTGAACCCGCATAAAGCCTACTTGGAGGACGTCATGGACGCTCTTGCAATCGTGTTTGATGACTGGGAGCAGGTTCTGGCGGCGACCATTCCGCCGGACTTGCGCAAGCCTTATCGCGAAGCGATCGTGAAGTTCCGGTATTGGCTGAGGCAGACAGGGAAGACACCGGATGCCGAGACGTTCAAGTAGCATTTGGAGTGGAAAAAGTCATACCTCGCCCCTGATAGATACGAAGTGAGGCGTGACGCTTTGCGCTGGTACTACAAGGAAGGCATTCGACGGATGAAAGCCGTAGGGCAGCGCCCTTCAAAACCATCGGCGACAAAAGGCGCTGCGCCTGCACCGAAGGTTCCGCCCAAGGCAACCCAAGCGTCTCAACCCAAGGCGAAAGTTATTCCTCGCACTCTTTCGACCCCGTCACCGACGGTATCGAACAAAACCGAGACCGGAACACTCGGTGGCTACCGGACGTACGAGATGAATGATGTGCCGACTGCGGGAGCACGCGATCTGGGCGGTCCACCTTGGGAGAAGGCTCTGGTCCGTCGAATCAGGGAGAAGAACTTGGCCTGGACAAGCGAAAAGACCTATCGTTCGTGGTGCCGAAGGTTCATCGTGTCGTGCGACGGAAAACAGCCGGAAACGCTGGATCATGCTGACGTGCGCAGATGGCTCTCTGACCTAGCCGTAAAAGAGCGTGTTTCAGTCTCCACACAAAGCCAAGCTCTGAATGCTGTCGTGTTCTTATTCCAGGAAGTTTTGAAGCGCGATCCGGGAGACTTCAGCGATTTCACGCGGGCACGCCGGGGGCGGAAAGCCCCCTCCGTGCTGACGCAGGCGGAGTGCAAACGGTTGTTCGAGGCAATGGAAGGAAACAGCCGATTGATGGCTGAACTCATGTACGCGGCTGGGCTGCGCTTGTCGGAACTTCTGCGGCTACGGGTGAAGGATGTGGATTTAGAGCGGCTTCAGCTCGCCGTTCAATCCGGTAAAGGTGGCAAGAGCCGCCTGACCATGATCCCGCCGAAACTGGAGCAGGCGCTGAGGGCGCACCGCGAGCGTCTGAGGGAACTGCATGCCAACGACCGCGCGGCCTGCCTGCCGGGCGTGGAACTGCCGGAGGCTCTGGAGCGCAAGTGGCCTAAAGCGGGCGAAAAGTTCATTTGGTTCTGGTTCTGGCCTTCGCGCAATCTGATGCGCGACCACCGTAGCGGCATTGTCCGCCGCCATCATGTGCTGGACGTGACGTTTCAGAAGGCGATCCGCGAGGCGGTGGAAAGGGCGGGCTTCGACAAACGCGTGTCGCCCCACACGCTGCGGCACAGCTTCGCTACGCATCTATTGGCGAGCGGCGTCGGCATCCGCGACGTCCAGGATCTGCTGGGGCATGCGGACATATCCACTACCGAAATCTATCTGCACACGGCCAAACACACCGGCATCGGCGTTAGAAGCCCGTTCGAGTCTTTGTGATCTTCTGCGCATCCCGCAATTCAAACAACATTTTGGAGCGAGCTCGCGCCGCGCGAAAAGCGTTAAAGCGAACCACTTGCTGACACTTAACACGGCGTAGCTTTTACGAAGCCGCGCGTATTCCAAGGTCGCGTCCTCACTCATAAGAGGTGCGCTATACATTTAAACGCAGATGCGCCCGGCAAAGCGTCGCATCCTTTCTCTTCCCGCGCTCGGTCCTGAAAGTGGCGTATCCGTGATATAGGTGAAGGGGAGTGTTGCCGCGCCCGCCTTCGGTACTACGGCGGGTAAACCCCGCCTTCGGTACTACGGCGGGTAAACCCCGCCTTCGGTACTACGGCGG
>JAQWAM010000468.1 GCA_028707675.1 Kiritimatiellia bacterium
GGAAGCCCGCGCGAAGCGCTGACCGCAACGAGAAGAAAGAGCGCGCCCCCGCTTGAATTTCGGAGCATTAAACTCCGTAAATGTTGTGTTTAGGAGTTTTTTATGGACAAAAAAGCCGTCCGCAGCAAAAGCAAGATAAAGCCATCGGCCACGGATGCCATCCTGGAGAGCATTTCGGACGGCGTGTTTACGGTTGATCTGAAATGGCGGGTGGCCTCGTTCAACCGCGCGGCGGAAAAGATCACAGGGGTTCCGCGCAAAGAAGCTGTCGGCAAACCTTGCGCCGAGGTCTTCCGCTCTAGTTTGTGCGGCGCGGAATGCGCCTTGCAGAAAACATTGCAGAGCGGAAGGCCGGTGATCGGCAAATCGGCCTACATCATCAACGCGGAAGGCGACCGCATACCCGTGAGCATCTCGACGGCCGTCCTGAAGGACGCGCGCGGCAAGGTGATTGGCGGCGCCGAGGTATTCCGCGACCTTTCTGAGATCGACGCGCTGCGCCATGAGCTCGAAGGCCGTTTCCGCGCGGGCGGGCTGGTCAGCCGCAGCCCTCTGATGCGGCGCGTCTTCGAGGTCCTGCCCGCGATCGCCGCCAGCCCCAGCACGGTTCTGATCCAGGGCGAGACCGGCACCGGCAAAGAGCTGGTCGCTCGCTCGCTGCACGATCTCAGCCCGCGCAAGTCCGGCCCCTTCGTCGCCGTCAACTGCGGCGCGCTGCCGGACACGCTCCTGGAATCCGAGCTTTTCGGCTACAAGGCCGGCGCGTTCACGGGCGCGGCGCGCGACAAGCCCGGACGCTTCGCGCTGGCCCGGGGCGGCACGCTGTTCCTCGACGAGATCGGCGAGATCAGCCCGGCGCTGCAGGTGCGCCTGCTGCGGGTACTGCAGGAGCGCGTGTACGAGCCGCTGGGCTCCACGCGTCCGGAAAAGACGGATGCGCGCGTGGTCGTGGCCACCAACCGCGACCTGCTGGAGCTCTGCCGCGCAGGCGCCTTTCGCGAAGACCTCTACTACCGCGTCAACGTGGTGCGCGTGGAGCTGCCGCCGCTGCGCCGTCGCAAAGAGGACATCCCCCTGCTGGCGGATGAGTTCATCCAAAGATTTAACCGCCTGCAGAACAAACGCGTGAACGGGATCGCCGCTGAAGCGCTGTCGCTGCTGATGGCGCATGACTGGCCCGGTAACGTGCGCGAACTGGAGAATGTGATCGAACGCGCCTTTATCCTGTGCGGCGCGGAAAGCATCAAACTGCAACATTTGCCGGACAATCTGACTTGCGCAGGCGTCACGGCGCCGCTGTCAGGCAAAAGCGGAATGAAAGATGCGCGCGCCGCTGCCGATGCACAAGCCATCCGCGCGGCCCTGGAACGTAACGGCGGCAACCGTCAGGCCGCCGCCCGCGAGCTGGGCATCCACAAGACCACGCTCTTCCGCAAGATCAAGGCGCTGGGGCTCGGACGGGAATGACGCAGTTTCTGCGAAACTGAACCGCGCCGGTTTTCGCCCGATGTTTTTTATCATTGTCAATGCAAGCGCGGTATGGTAGTGATTCCCTCGACTATGTTTGGGTAGTTTATGCTGTTGTGATAGAGCCTTGAATCAAAAGTAATTTGACAGGAGAAACCATGAAAAAGTTTACCTCCGCCGCGATGCTCGCCGCGGTCTTTGTTACGGGCTGCGATCCGCAGACGGTGAAGGTGCCCGTCGAAAACTTCGAAGTCGTGATAGCGCCCGATGCGCCGCCCGCGGTCCGTTTTGCAGCGGGCGAAATGAAGAGCCTACTCGACAGGATGTCCGGCGCCGACGTGCCGGTCGTCACCGCGCCTACCGTCGGCAGGTATCATATTGTCCTCGGCACCAACTCGTGGAGCGTGGCGGCGGGGCTCAGGCCCGAGGCGCTGAAGCGCGACTCCTACTGTGTTCTGATCGGCGCGAAGGGCGCGGTCATCGCGGGCTGCGACGATCCGAAGGCGGATCCCGCCCAGCCGAGCGGGGGGTGGCGCGCCGAACGCGCGACGCTTTTCGGCGTGTACGGCTTTCTGGACCGCCACGCCGGCATGCGTTTCTACTTTCCGGGCGAACTCGGCACGGTCGTGCCTTCCGCCACAGAGCTCGAACTCAAGATCGGCGGCTACAGCGTGACGCCGCGCTTCGAGCACCGCGACTGTTACATTAAGGGCGCCGGCCCCTATCCGGGGATCCCCGCCGACGACAGAGCTGCGCAGGCCAAGGCGAAGTGGTACTACGGGCTGCTGCTCAGGGAGTCGACGGACAAGATCGGCTGTTGTCACGGACAGAACCGTTTCCGCATCGCCGAGCGCTTCAGCGACAGCCGCCCGGAGTACTTCCAGCTCCGCAAGAACGGAACGCGCTGCACGGGCACGAAGTTCGAGCACGGCTGGATGGGACGCCAGCTCTGCCACACCTCTCCGGTATGGGACATCTTCCGCGAGGAGTCCATCGAGCGCGTCCGCAAAGGCGAGAAGTACGTCGACGTCAT
>JAQWAM010000469.1 GCA_028707675.1 Kiritimatiellia bacterium
ATTGCGCCCGGGACGGTTCTCACCTTACCCTTCGCGCCGGTCAGATCGGCGGAAAGCGTGAGCGCTGTCGCGGTGTTGGTGATGAGCAGCGTCGAGGTCGTTGCCCCGAAGACGATATTCGTGAGCGCCTCAGCCTCGGCGACGTGATCATCATCGATGGTGTAGGTCTCGTCCGCGGCGATCGTCGCGATCTTGTGTTCGGCATCAAAGGTTACCGCCAACAAACTGGCGGCGAGCGCGTAGGCAGCCATGAAGACAATAGTTTTTCTCATGGTGATTTTGCTTTCACTAACAACCTGAAGATTTGACCGTAAACGTATCTATACAATGAATTGTCGGTATTATAGCCAGCAGCATGGAAACAGTCAATTCCAGAAACAGAAACTGCCCCCTATTATCTTCATAGCCCCCTTTCACTCCAAGATTTCGAAGACGGCAATGTCGCCGGACGGAACCTCCCACCAAAATGCGCCGCCGTCAACGCCCGCCGTTTTCCCGGACATGAGTTCCCGAACCGATTTCGCATGGATCTTCCCGAGATCAACCGTTATCGTCGCCACGCCAGCGGGATCGACAACTTGCGCGGTATCTACGAACTTGGTGACCCCCTTGTTGTTGACCGCCCACAACCACCATCCGGCCTTCGTGCGGTTAAGACCGTACTGGATGTCGCCGCGGACACGGATCGGGAAGAGATCGTGCTGGAGTCGCTCCAGCATGTACGCGGTGAAGGAGAATGTCCGGTTTGCGTTACGCGTCTGGTCGATGACCCACGCGGGATCATGCTCAAACTTCGGCGCCATCCACAGGGGCGCGACGACAACAACCTTGCCTTTGCCGAATTTCGCGACCGTGATGAGCGGACGCCCCTTCGCGTCTTTCGCCACGATTTCCGTCCCGCGCTTGGGGTTCAGCTCAAGCGCGTCGTAAACTCCGGCGATCGGAAACGTATTGCCGCGGTCATCCTCGAAATTCCCTCTCACCTCGAACGTCTCACCTTCAGACTCGACGCCGGCGAAATCGAAACCGCGCCTCAGGTACGCGGCGTTCAGCACGAGCGTGCCGCCGTTGGCCACGTACGTCTTGAAGGGCGTAGCCAGATCGACGTTCTCGGGATACTTGCCCGTCAGGACCGCCGCGGGATAGGTTCCGAGCGCCGCGGCGAACTTTTCCGGCGGCTGGGGCGTGTCCGGGACGAGCACGTCATACATCATCGCGAACCTAGAATTATGTAGATTCCCCTCTTTGCCTTCCCTCATGAGTTCGCGGCGGCTGAAGCCGGGGCAGATCGTGAAGAAGACGCCGTCCACCATGCTGTCCTCAATGCTGTAGTCGCAGAATCCCCATGGCTTGCCGCCGCAGGTGTTGTAGCCCTGCGCAAGCGGCACGAGAATCGCGACAGGCGTATATGTCGCGCCGCGGTCCGGATGCTCCTTCGTAAAATCGTGGAACCCGGAGAAATTGCGGCCGCGTTCAGAAAGACGCATGAGTCCGCGCTCCGTGTCCTCCTCGAAGAAGTTGCCGCTCCACGACTCCGGCTCGACGCCGCCAGCGCCGTTTAGGTAGGCGTAGTAGCAGACGCGGCGTTCAGACGAGGCAGAGATGCCCTGCTCGGGATTCTTGAAGGTCGCATGGCTGTTGTTCTCCCAGCCGCCATTCTTAGTCGGGCCGTTGAAGAATCCGGCAACGTACCACCGCCAGGGGATGCCGAACTGCCGGGCGGCGCCGCGGATAAACATTGCGGAAACGTCCCAGCGGTATTCGGCGTTCCAGTCGCTCGTGTTCGTCGTCTCCGAAACGAGCGTCGTCGCGCCCGCCGCGGCAGCCATGTGGTCGACGAAGTTCGCGCTGCGGAAGGACTCGAAGAGCGCGGTGTCGTTGTAATGGATTTCAAGCTTGCGATTCATGTACCAGTAGGCGCGCTGGAGCCAGTCGTAGCGGTTGGTCCACGCGTACGTGTTCCAGACTTCGTTCAGTTTCGCGCGGAGCCGGTCGCTGAACTTCGGGTTGTCGCGCCCGAGCTGATGATGCACGAGATCAACTACCCATTCGCTCTGCATGCGGATCGAAGTGAGTGTGGGCTGGTCGCGCCTCCAATCCGCGTAATCGTCGTAATCCAGATCAACTTCCCCCGCGAGCGATTCGCTGAAACGGCACTTCGGATGGAACATCAGCGTCACCGGACGCCCCGCCTTCTGCGCCGCCGCAAGGTTGTTCCAAGAGTTGCAGCCCTTGCCGCCGAAGTTCCCAGCCACCGTCCGCCACGTCGCCTTGTCCCTCGGAAGCGCGAGATGTCCCGACCAGAAGACAATCCCGCACTCCTTGAACATATTAAGGTTCGCGAGCTCCGGATTGTCCCACTTGCCCTCAAGCTTCACCATCGGATCAGAATACTTCCACGAGAAGAAAAACGTCCAGTAGTCCCGCCCCAGAACTTGCTTCGGAACATGACGCTCGGGAGCCTGATACGGTGCGTCGCATGCCGTAAGCGCAAGGAAAA
>JAQWAM010000021.1 GCA_028707675.1 Kiritimatiellia bacterium
TGATCACAGTCGCCGCCGCCTCCGGCCTGATGTTGACCATGCTGCTGTCCAATGTGCCGTCGACGCAGGCTTGCAGGGCCGGTATCAGGTCGCCGCCGATGCGGGGCAGCACGGCCTCGGTTTCGGGATCGCCGAAACGGGCGTTGAACTCCAGCACCTTGATACCGTCCGCGGTGATCATCAGGCCGGCGTAAAGGACGCCTTTGTAGACAATCCCGCGCTTGGCCAGTTCACGCACCACCGGGAGTATCACGGTGTCCCTTATGGCCGGCAGCATGGCGTCGGTGACGACCGGCGCGGGCGTGTAGGCGCCCATGCCGCCGGTGTTGGGACCCAGATCGTTGTCGAAAGCCCGCTTGTGGTCTTGCGAGGGCGGCAGCAGCACGGCGCGCTCGCCGTCGACCAGCGCCAGGATCGAAGCCTCCTCGCCCTCCAAAAATTCCTCGACCAGAATGCTCGCGCCGGCCGGGCCGAAAGAGTTTTCGACCAGCATCGCGCGGATCGCGGCTTCGGCTTCTTCGCGATCCCGGGCGATCACCACGCCTTTGCCGGCGGCCAGGCCGTCGGCTTTGATCACCACCGGCATGCTGAAATCATCGAGCGCGGCCTCGGCCGCGGCGGCCGAGCCGAAGGCCAGGGCTTTGGCGGTGGGCACGCCTGCCGCGGCCATGATCTCCTTGGCGAAAAGTTTGCTGCCCTCCATGCGGGCGGCGGCTTTGACAGGCCCGAAAACGCGCAGCCCCGCGGCGTTGAAGGCGTCGGCGATGCCCATGCAGAGCGGCACTTCAGGCCCGACTACGGTCAGGTCGGGCCGGTTAGCCTCGGCCCAGGCCAGCAGGCCCGGCACATCTTCGGCCGCCACAGGCACGTTGCGGGCGACAGCCGCGGTGCCGGCGTTGCCGGGGGCGCAGAAAACAGAGGGACGGCAGGAGTCTTCGGACAATCTCCAGGCGATGGCATGCTCCCTTCCGCCGCCGCCCACAACAAGAATTTTCATGACAAGGAATTATAGGCAGGGGCGGGCGTGTGTTCAAGCCGCTATTTTCGCGTTTTGAAAAGGTGTCAGATACGGCTTGCTTTGCGGCGGTAAATGTGAGAATTGTTTGACGTGTCACACAGAAGTTTCATAACAGGTGCGAAAGCGGCGGGGGCGGTTTTGAGCGGCCTGCTGCTCTGGACGGCGTTCCCGCCGCAGGCGCAGGCGGACAGCGCGTGGATGGCTCTGGCGCCGCTGTTTCTGGTGATAAGGCACAGCCGGCCGAAAGCCGCGGCAGGGTGGGCGTGGCTGGCGGGTTTGATCTTCTGGCTCTCGACCTTGAGCTGGTTTCCGGCGATCATCAAGAATAACGGGCCGTGGCCGCTGGTGCTGGCGGGCCAGGCCGGATTGTCTTTATGGTGCGCGTCTTTCATGGCGCTGTACGCGTACGCCTCCTGCCGGGTTTGGCGCTGGGCCGGCGCGGCGCCGGGGTGGCGGCGCGTGGCGGCGGCGCTGGCGGCGGATCCGCTGATGTGGTCGGGCACGGAGCTGCTGCGGGGCTGGCTGTTCTCGGGCTTCGCCTGGAATTTTCTGGGTGTCAGCCAGGTCGCCAACCTGCCGTTGATTCAGGTGGCGTCGGTTGCGGGCGTATACGGCGTGTCGGCCTTGCTGGTGCTGGCCAACGGCGCGGTGGCCAGCCTGATAGAGCGCGCGGCCGGGCCTGTGGTGCGGCGCCTGACGCGCGCGGCCGGGGATTGGGAGGCGGCGGGGACGGCGCTTCGGCCGGGACTGGCCGGACGCTTGTGGGGTTCGGCCGAGAGTTTCGCTCCGCTGGCCCTTGTGATCGCGTGCTGGTTCTGGGGCTTTGACCGAATCGAGTCTTGGCGCAGGACGGAGAACGCTCTGCCGGTATGGCGGGTGGCGCTTATACAGCCCAATTCGCCTTGCGTCTTCACTTTCAATGACGACACGATGCGGCGGCAGCTTGACCTGCTGCTGAAGCAGACAGGTTTGGCCGGGGCGGCGAAGCCCGATCTGGCGGTGTGGCCGGAGACGGCCGTGCTGGGTTCGGTGCCGCACGAGCCGGAGACAATGCGCCTGATCCGCGCCGGCGCCGCTGCGGCAGGCGCCCCGCTGCTGACCGGGACGCTGGAGACCGAGCATGCCGCGGTGACGCCCGCGACGCCCGAGGGATGGTTCTTCTACAACGCGGCTTGGCTGTTCTCGGCCGGCGGAGAAAAGATGGGGGTCTACCGCAAGCGTCACCTGGTGCCCTTCGGCGAGCACATCCCGTTGGATAAGCGCATACCGTGGCTGCAGCGTCTGGCCCCGACCGGGGTGAGCTGCACGCCGGGCGAGGGCCCGGGCGTGATGAGCGTGCCGCGGCAAGGCGATCCGGCGGAGGTTTTGCGCCTGGGGCCGCTGATCTGCTTTGAGGACACGGTGCCGGGGTTGAGCCGTGACGCGGTGCGGGCCGGGGCGCGGTTGCTGGTGCTGATGACCAACGACGCCTGGTTCAACGGCTCGGTCGAGCCGATCCAGCATCTGCAACAGTCGGTCTTCAGGGCGGTCGAGAACGGCGTGCCGCTGGTGCGGGCGGCAAATTCGGGGGTGTCCGGGACGGTTGACGCGGTCGGGCGGGTCAGGCTGCTGGAATCGAACGGCGCGGTGGCGGATTTCGACGGTTTCATGGTGAGTCCGGTCGGGGTGCCGCGGGAGCCTTTGGCCGCGCCCTACACGCTTTGCGGCGATTGGCTACTGGGGATTCCCGGCGCGTTTTTGGCGGCGGCGGTTTGCTTGTGCGGGGTTTGCGGTTATGGAAAAAAGAGAAATTGAGTTATATTCTTCGGCGGTGACGCTCTCCGACATGGAGATATTCGTTTTCCCGGAGCTGATGTACAGCCTGGTGCTGGCCAATATCATGTCGCCGCGTCTTTGGGCTTGGCGGGATGACCCTTGGTTCAAAGGCATCCGCCAGATGCGGCCGTACCGGCGCCTGCAGCGTCTCAAGCAGTACATCATGGATCACTATGTGTTCAATCTGGATCTGGAGACATGGGGGCTCACGAACCGGCGGCGCGAACTGGAGCGTTTCGACGGGATCATTGACGCCGAGGAGCTTGCCCGTTCAAACGCGCTGTTCGGGTACGAGGGTGACGCCTACTATTTCGATATCGACATAAGGACGCACTTCGGTCTGGACAAATACGATTCCGAAATCATCCCGTATTGGAAGACCGAGACCGTGGAGGCGATGGACGCCTTCAGATACCGCGAGGGGTTCGTGACCGGCGCGGGCGAGTGCGTGTCGCTGGCGGCGCTTTACGCGGCGGCGCTTTACGTGGTGGCGGGCATACCGTTGGAAAAAATCTTTTTGATGGCCACGCCGCTGCACTCGCAGAACTTCGTGGATATTGATGACGGCATCCTGATCAACAACCGTCGCCTGGTGACCAAAGCCATGTGGTTCAACGGCACGCAGATTTCCGGACAGGCGCGCCGCGCGCTTGAGAACGAGCGCGTGACCGTGGTTTCGCACGTCAGCGGTTGGGTGCATATCATGCGGAGCCGGGCCACGATCGACCCGGAAGTTTATGCTAGCTTTTCAGACAAATTGCGCTGCTATCTGCGAGCGCCGCTGACGCCGGAACTGCTGGGCAACTTCCTGCGGCAGAACCCGAAATGCAGGCAGTGCTTTGTGGTGCGCTGGCCAGTGCGCGGAGTGAACCGCTACATCGCTTTGGAACAGGTGTTCAGTTTCGAGCAGGACAGTCCGTATAAGGTTACCGACAACACGCGCGAGAAGCTGTTGGCGACGATACCGTTGGAAATGTTCGACGCATCGTGCTGCCGCCGCAAGATAGTCCTGGACGATCTCGAGCAATTCGTGTCCGGGCGCGCCATCGACCTTGAGTCTCCTGACGATCTTGCCGCTTTGAAAAACCGGATCGGCGACGTGTGCATAAGAGCGGCGGACATGGTAGACCAACTGACGCGTTTCTGCCACACGGAACCGCGTCTGCCTTCGGCTGACAAAGTGTCTTTCGAGCCGGAGCCGGAGCCTCTGGGGCTGAGTGTCGACATGGAAAGGGAGGATGTGGTCAGGCGTCTGGACTCGCTGCGCGGCAGCAGTGTCACTGCGGATCTGGCGTTTCACGCGTGGCGCGATCTTTCCCGCGTGTCATGCCGGCCGTTCGTCAAAGCGGCTCTGGAGCGCAATCCGGTGAGCGCGGCCGGAGCCAAGGACTTGACGGAGGATGCGGTGATAGAGCTTGCGCGATCATGGCCGGACGACTCTATCTATGACGGGCCGTATCGCATGGCGCAGCCGGATGAGGTCTGGAACTTCCGACGCGGCGACGGGTTTGAGAAAGCGCTGATGGTCGCGAACATCCTGCGGGTTCGAGGGTGCGGCCCCATGCGACTGGACCTGACGGGTTCAGAGGTCCGTCTGCTGGCCGGCAACCGTGAGGTATGCGCTTTCAGCACCGGCAAGCGTCCGCGCGACCGGGTCTGGGAACTTTGAGTCCGATATGCTGGCACGGCTTCTGCGGTTTAACCGTTGAGCGCTTTGTTGTTTTAGGCAACAAAGTCAAGGATACAGGGCGTGAAGCCCTTAAGCCGCCAGGTTCGGACAATCGGGGAAGAGCACAAGGTGACGCATTTGCGGGCGCAAGGTGCGTTCGGCAGTATGCGTTTGCTGGCCCGCCGCGTGGGGGACGCGGCGGGTTTTTTAATTTTTAAAAAGTTGTAATTTTTAATTTTTACGGTTGCAAAACTTCGGCCGACCGCATAAACTATAACCGTTCTTGAAACTATAAGGAGGTTTTATGAGAAAGAATGTCAGCAAATTGTTTGTCGGTTCACTGTGCGCGTTTGCGTTTGGGTTTTCGGCTGTTGCCGAAGAGCTCACGGAATCTCCGCGGTGGTATGTAAGCCCCGGAGTTGGGATGATTTTCCCTGAAGGCAACCAGCCTATCGACGAGGGTTTGAACCTGTCGTTGCGTCTGGGGTATGACCTTACTGAGCACTGGTCGACGGAAGGGGAGTTCTCTTGGGCGCCCAACATGACCAACAATGATCGGTGGCGCCAGAAAGCGCAGCACATCTACGGACTGGGTCTGGACGCCCTGTACCACTTTGACCGTTACAGCCGTTTTGATCCGTTCCTGTCGGCGGGCTGGGCTGTTTACATGGCGGACCGCGACGTTTTCAGCGAGGGCGGGCATTCGACGCTCACAGGGCCGCGGGTAGGCATCGGCGCGATGTACCACCTGACGGACAACCTGTCGCTGCGCGCGGACGGGCGCGCCCTGATGTCGGTGGACAAGACGCATGAGATGCAATATACCCTCGACGCCGGCGTGGTCTACCGCTTCGGCGGAGGATCAGGTCTTGGTGGCGAAGGCTCGGGCGCTTTGGCTGATCTGCCCAAAGATTCGGACGGGGATGGCCTGACCGACGAGGAAGAGGCCAAGCTGGGCACGGATCCCTTCAAGGCGGACACGGACGGCGACGGGTTGACAGACTACGATGAAGTCAAAGTGTACAAGACCGATCCTCTGAACCCTGACACGGATTTCGACGGCCTTTCCGACGGTGACGAGGTCAAGAAATACAAGACCGATCCGCTGGACCGCGACACGGACAAAGGCGGAGTCGCAGACGGGCATGAGGTCATCGAGGACAAGACCAATCCCCTGGATCCGAGTGATGACCTGATGCTGTTCGAGGTTTATATCCAGTTCGACTACGACACCACGGTGATCAAGCCGGAGTATTTCAAGGATTTGAATAATGTGGTGAGGGTGCTGACCCGCAATCCGCATGCCACGGCCGTGATCGAGGGGCACGCCGACCGCCGCACGCGCTCTTCCGAGAAGTATAATCAGGATTTGTCTGAGCGCCGCGCGCAGGCCGTGTTGTCCTACATGGTCGGCAAAGGCGTGCAGGACAAGAAACTGACGGCGGTGGGGTACGGGTTCAGCCGGCCCAAGGTGCAGCCGGATCTTGTTAACGGCAATCCCGAGAACCGCCGTGTGGAGATTTACATCCGCGGCGCGGGAACGAATGCGGACAAGGTCAAGTATGTGCAGCCTTAACGGCTGAACATCAACGGGCGAGACGCTTGCGAAGAGAACGGGCAAGCGCTGGCATCGGAAAAAGGCCGCAAAGGAACAAGCGTTTCTTTTGCGGCCTTTTGCTTTGTTTTGATATAATAGGCGCCGCATGAAAATTATCGAGCGATATGTCCTGCAATCTTTTCTGGCGGCCTTTTTCCTTTCATGGCTGGTTTTGTCCTTTGTGCTGACCATCGGGCTGCTGGTCAGGATCGTGCAGTTGATCATCGAGGGCTTGCCCGCTCACGCGATCGGTCTGTTCATGCTGGTGGGGTTTCCGGGGACACTGACGCTGACGGTGCCCATCGGTTTGCTGGTAAGTTCCCTGCTGGTTTTCAGCCGGCTTTCGGCGGACAGTGAGATTGCCGCGATGCGCTCGTGCGGAGTGAACCTTTTGAGTGTCATGAAATGGCCGATACTGGTGGGCGTGGCCTGCATGGCGCTGGGCTTCTATGTGAATAACGAGATCGTGCCGCGCAGCCATGAGGTGAGCCGCAACCTCAAATCGATGATCAGCGTGGATGTCGGGCTGGAACTGCTGGAGCCCGGCCGGATGATCGACGACTTCCAGGACTATAAAATTTTCTTCCAGCGCAAGGAAGGCAACTGGCTGCATGACCTTTTGGTCTTCGATTACAGCAATCAAGGCGGTGTGCGTGAGATACGGGCCGACAAGGCGCTGGTTTCCACCAACGGCGCGGATATAGTGTTGGACATGTATAAGGTCAGAGTTGACCCTGTGGAGGTCGGCAAGGCGGGGGTGGCGGTGGCCGAGCGTTTCCGGCACACTATCCCCGAGGCGATGCGCCGTCGAGTTTACAAGCGCAAAGAGAAAGATTTGCGTCATCAAGAATTGCGTAAAGTCATTGCCGACTTGCGCATGAATGTTGACGGGCACACGCTGCCTGTGCGCAGGAAACTGCTCAGCATAACCCGCACGGAATATAACCTGAGGTTAGTTTATGCCTTGGCATCGATTTGTTTCGTACTGGTCGGCGTGCCGCTGGGGATCCGCACCCACCGCAAGGAATCGACCATCGGCATGGCCGTGAGTCTGGCGGTGGCGCTGGTCTTTTATCTCTGCGTGATACTTATGCAGTCACTGGACAAGGTGGACGCCGCGCGGCCCTATGTGCTGTTGTGGCTGCCGGTGGCCGCCTGCGGGGTTTTGGCGGCGTACCTGATACCGAAGAACCTTTAAGACATGGGCATTAGTAGTCTGTAAAAAACCCTAAACTACAGTTTTTTAGCCAGGATTACAGGATTAACAGGATTCAAACGACGAGGAGCAAGTATGGCGAAGATACATCCGACAGCGATTGTCGATAAAGGTGCGCAATTGGACAGTGATGTCGAGGTAGGGGCTTATGCGATGATCGGGGCTGATGTCAAGATCGGCGCCGGCACGGTGGTGCAGTCGCACGCCTATGTGACCGGGCACACTGCCATCGGCAAGAAATGCGAAGTTTTTCCTTTCGCCTGTGTCGGCACCAAGACGCAGGACTTGAAGTACAAAGAGGGAGATGTCACCTATGTGGAAATCGGCGACAACAATGTGCTGCGCGAATTCTGCACAGTGCATTCCGGCACCAAGCCGGGCGAGGTGACGCGGGTCGGCAGCGGGTGCCTGATCATGGCGTATTGCCATGTCGCGCACGGCTGTTCGGTCGGAGATAATGTGATCATGTCCAACGGTGCGACGCTGGCCGGAGAGGTCACGGTGGAAGAATTCGCGATCATCGGCGGCATGGCGGGGGTTCATCAGTTCTGCCGGATCGGCACGCACGCCATGATCGGCGGCGGATCGCGGATACGGCAGGACTGTCCGCCTTACATGCTGGTCGAAAGCTATACGCAGGACGCGCGTGTGCTGGGCCCCAATGTCGTCGGGATGCAGCGGCGCGGGATACCGTCCGAGGTGCGTTCGGCGTTGAAGGAGGCGTTTAAGCTGCTCTACCGCGAAGGGCTTAACCGCACGCAGGCTTTGGAGCGCGTGCGCTACGAAGTGGCGGATCTGCCGGAGGTTAAAAGACTGATCGAGTTCTACCAGAACAGCAAGCGCGGCGTGCTTTAATGCCTTGCTGACCAATAAGGCCAATAAAAAACAAGTTGTTTCACCACGAAGCCGCGAAGAGCACGAAGGCAGATGCTGTTTTTTAAGTATTTTTTCGTGACCTTCGTGGTTTCGTGGTGAGAATTTTGGGTTGCGGGCTATGCCCGCATTAGTTCATTCCGCGAAGACGCCGTTGCTGTTTTGACCGGTCTTGATTTGTAGGTCGCGCCATGCCTCAAGGTAGGCCGCCAAGAACGCGCCTTCAGGATTTTGAGCGCGTTCTTCAAGCATGACCTTGACGCGGGTCTGTTCCCGGATGTGCTCTTCCGCAGTGAAGCATCCCGAGAAAAAAGCCAGGCGCAGCCAGAGCAGGTAGGTTGTCAGCGCGTCGAAACAGTTATATTCGACAATTTTGCGGTATTGTCCCGTGTACCACAAGCCGCAAACGTCGTCCCCGGAAGTGTCGATTTTACCGGGGATGCCGCAAAGGGTGGCCAGTTCATTAAGGGAAACGGCGTAATTGCGGCCGAACCCGCTGACCAGTTCCATCAGGTCAACATCCGGGCTATCCCACGGTTTGGCATCGATCCTGTAGCACAGCGACTTCAGCGACAGCCCGTTGGTGATGGCGCGTTGCGTAAGGATACGCAGGTCGGAGTTGCGCGAGTTGAACCCGACCAGTTGCGGGTTGCTTTTTGCGAGACGGTTCCCCAAGAACCGCTGCAGTATGTATTTTTCGTCTTGGTCGGGGTCTTCCGGACGGTCGGGCAAAAAATTCATGAGAAGTTTTACCTGTCCGTCGGGCAGTTTCCTCCGGATGACAGCGGCGATCGATACGACTCTGCAAAGGATCGTCTTTAAAAAAGGCTGCGGGTTTTCCGCGGTGGCGCCGCCTTGTTCCCACATGATCCGCAGTATTTCCTGTTCCGGCAGCTCGTCCGGCAGCCGGTACAGCAGACGCCCCGCCTGCAGATCCGGCACCCATTCGCAATCGAAGGCCCACACTTCATCCGGTATCGTTTTGATCATTTTTCACTCCGTCTTTAATTCGCCGGCCAAATACGGCTGCTCAAGTTCAAGCACGCCGTCGAAATCCGCTGCGACGCGGAAACGCGCGTGGCTGACAGATTGGGGGATTTTGACTCTCACATCGCGCTCGGCGCCGGGCGGCGCCAGCTTCCGCCGGGCGGTGCGCATCTCGAACGGCTCGACCTTATGCTTGACCGGTTCTCCGTCGCGGCCGCGCTTGTAGGTCACGAGCTGATACAAGACCGTGCCGTTGAACCCCGCGTGTTTACGCAGTCGGCCGCGCATGCGCAGGGCTTGCAGTCTGACTCCGTCAAGATTGATCAGCGGCGACTCCATGAAAAAATTATGACGGTTCTTATGGCGCACGAGCAGGGTGGACTCGCCGTCGCGCAGACCGGTTTGAAACGACTGCTCATCGAGACTGTCTATGGCATAGCGCCAATTTTCAAAACGCTCGGGCGCCGATGGCGAGGCCGGCAGCGGCGGCAGCAGATTCTTGTCCGGCGGTATCAGCGGATAAGCCGCGATGGCTGGCAATTCGAAATCGGGCACGGCCAGGCGCGGGGCGTGCTGGTCGGGGGCGAAATGGTTATCGTGCAGCATGAAACCGGCGGCGGCAGCAAGGCCTGCCAGCGCGGCCGCGCCGAGACATGCGGCTGTCATGCGCGAAGTTCTGTGTGGCCGCGCCTGAATCTGCGGGGTTGCAGGCGGCGCGGCCTGCGGGCCAATGCCGGCATCTGTAGCGGCTTTGGAGAAATTGACCTTCTCGCGCAGTGCCGGAAGTTTTTGCAACAGTTCCTTCTGGCGCAGCCAAAGATCGTCGTTCATGCCGGTGCTGATCAACGCCTGACGCAAGCCCGCGCTGTCAAAAGGCAGTTGTCGGAAAGTCACCGAATTCGCATCGCTGTCGTAAACACAATAAGAAGAGCGGCCTGCGCCCGCGCGCGGATAACCGACGCTTCCGGGGTTGACG
>JAQWAM010000022.1 GCA_028707675.1 Kiritimatiellia bacterium
GGTCACGAGTATTATCCGGCCATCGGTCGGCTTTGGCGCGCGCTCAAGGCCGAGTTTCCAAACATACCGGTGTTCACGACAGCCTACATGTACCGGGACATGGTTGACGGCAAAAGTTACCCGGAGCAGGAGATCACCGACTGGTTCTGCCCGCTGACCAGCGTGTACGATTTCAAGCTTTCGGAGGAATTGCGCGGCAAGGGCCGGCAGGTCTGGTGGTACGTCTGCTGCGGGCCGACCTATCCGTACGCCAATTTCGCCTCGTTTGAATACCCGTGGATCGAGGGGCGGCTGCTCGGCTGGATGACGCGGCTGTACCGCTCGGACGGGCTGCTGTTCTGGCACGTCAACTTCTGGCCGGATATGCCGCCGCTGAAGACCGGCGACACGTTTCTGGCGGAATGGAAGGCCGACACGGGCCTGCGGATGCCGGGTGACGGCCAGTTGCTCTATCCGACGGAAGAAGGGCCTGTGCCGTGCGTTCGCCTCGTGAACGTCCGTGACGGCGCGGAGGATTACGAGTGGCTGGTAATGCTGGAGCGGAAACGGGGCCGCAAGGCGGCTGAAAAGGCGGCATCGGGCCTGATCCGCAGCATGACCGATTTCGACCGCGACTCGGATCGGCTGCGGGCGGCGCGCGCGAGGATAGCCGACGATTTGGAGCGCTCCGGAAAGTGACAGGATAAGCGTGGGCACTGAAAAGAGTTTGGCTGCGCAAACTAATTGGGCGGTAGCGGTTGTCGCGACGGCGCTGATGCTGGCGCCGCGCGCCGCGCGGCCGGACATTGTTTGCGCCGGCGATTATCCTAACCATTTACAGGGAGTCGCCACGGACGACGCCGGAAACATCTGTTGGTCGTTCACGACCGTTCTGGTCAAGACGGACGCCTCCGGCACCCTGCTGGCGTCGGTTACGGTGCCGAGCCATTACGGGGATCTGACATGGCGGGATCATAAGATATATGTGGCCGTGAATTACGGCAAGTTCAACGAAGAGCCGGGGCAGGCAGACTCTTGGGTGCGTGTGCATGACGACACTTCTCTGGCGCTGCTGGAAGAGTATGCGTTGCCGGAAGTTGTGCACGGGGCGGGCGGCATGGAGTGGCACGACGGTAGATTCTTCGTGGTTGGCGGGCTGCCACCGGGGCATACAGTCAACTACGTGTACGAATATACTTCGTCTTTCGTGTTCGTCAGGCGTCACGAGATTGCCAGCGGTTACACCACGATGGGAATTCAGACGGTCTGCCGGGACCGAGCCGGAATCTGGTGGTTCGGCTGTTACGGATCTCCGGCGGTGATCTTGGCGGCGGACGAGAATTTCAAATTGCTGGTTGCCTGTTCAATGCAAGGCGCCTACGGTCTGGCGAGGACGCCCGAGGCGGGCGTGCTGCTGGCCGCCAAGAGTTTGACGGCGGCAGGGCGCTACGGCGGCGCGGTGGCGCCGCTGGCTATGCCAAGGTTTAGCCTGCCTTATGAAGAAGGCGATAGCGCGTCATCCGCCGCGATCCGAGTCTACACGTCCGCCACGCATAATCTGAACTGGATGACGGTTCACACTAACGAGGTGGGTCTGTGCTGGAATTGGCCGGACACGGCCTCGCGCGCGAGTCTGGAGGTCGCGGGAATGCACAGTTCGTTCGCGACAAACTTCAGCGGCGCGGTAACCGGATATCTCTATCGGGCTGTGGTGGCGGACGCGCCGGTCAGGGATGATGTGCTGTCGCTGACCTTGATCTTTTATGACGGCAAGGGTCGTGCGGTCATCACTAATTCCGCGGAACTGGCTGTGCTTGCGGCCGTTTTCGGCAATAGCCGGGTCGTGCCCGGCGCGGAGTGGTCGCGGGTGTCGGGAAGCGCCGTGATCGCGTATGACGGCACTTGGCCAGAGTTAGCTGGCGGAGCGGTGCCGGCGGCATTGAATATCGCCAAAAAGGGAGAGCCTCAAGTGGCGCACGCATTGCGGGGCGTGTCGGGGTTTTTCGCTTGGGATCTGCGCGGGGGAGGATGGGGATATGGGGATTTTGACCTGCGGCTGGTTTATGAGGGCTCTGACCGGTTTTTGAGCGCTGCGGTCAGGCGGGTGTTTCAAACTATGACTGTGTCGGTAGAGTAGCCCTCAAAAAACATGGGAGCATTTGATGATTTCTGCATGGCTTGATTATTTCAAAACCGGCCCTGACAAACCGCTTTTGGATGATAAGGGCCAGATCCGCCGCCTGTATGAGCGGAAGCGCTGGAGTGTGGTGATATCGCTGGTGATCGGATACGGGTTCTTCTATTTTTGCCGTTTGAGCCTGTCGGTGACCAAAGGACCGATGGTCGAGGCGGGCGTGATGAGCGTCACGGAACTTGGGATCGTCGGCGGCGCGCTGATGTATGTGTACGCGTTCGGCAAATGCGTCAACGGGTTTCTGGCGGACCGCGCGAACATCCGGCGTTTCATGTCTTTCGCGCTGCTGGCCTCGGCGGTAGTCAACCTGCTCTTCGGTTTTTCCAATCATTTCTATGTTTTTTTAGCGCTCTGGTTTCTCAACGGCTGGTTGCAGTCGATCGGTTCGGCTCCGAGCGTGGTTTCACTGTGCCAGTGGTTCAGCAACAACGAGCGTGGCACACGTTACGCGATCTGGGCGGGGGCGCACAACATCGGCGAGGGGTTGACCTTTGTGGTGGCATCCGCTTTTGTGAGCTGGTGGGGCTGGCGCGCCGGTTTTATCGGTCCGGGGCTGGCGTGCCTAGTTGTCGGTCTGATTCTTTTGCGCACCTTGGCTGACAGGCCGCAGACGTATGGGCTGCCGGATGTGGCCGCTTACCGGAATGACTTTCCGACGGCGGTGACGGTGGCGCCGACCGCGGCCGAGCTGTGGCGGTTGCAGCGTTCGGTGCTGACCAGTCCTAAAATCTGGATTCTCGGCATGGCCAGCGCGTTGATGTACGCCTGCCGGTACGGGGTGTACAGTTGGGGCCCTTTTTACCTGCAACAGGTCAAGGGGTACTCCATCATGGAGTCCGGCTCGATGATCGGCCTTGCCGGCATACTGCCCGGATTGATCGGGGCGACTCTCTCCGGGTTCGTCTCCGACCGGTTTTTCAAGGCGCGGCGGAACATTCCGTGCCTTTTTTACGGATTGGTGTTGATCGGGGCGCTTTCTCTCCTGTATCTCGCCCCGCCCGGGAACAAGCACCTGGACTTTACCGCTATTTGCGCCTTTGAATTCTCGATCGGCGGCCTGATAGTCTTTTTGGCGGGCCTGATGGCTGTCGACTACTTTCCGCGCGCGGTGACCGGGGCCGTGAAGGGGGTTTTGGGTCTCTTCAGCTACCTCGCCGCCGGGTCGCAGTATTGGATCGGCGGGCTGCTGATCGATCATTCGGTTACGGTTGTCGAAGGCGCGAAGGTCTACAACTTCAAGCCGATCTTCCTGTTCTGGCTGGGCTGCGCGGTGGTCTCGGCGGTTCTGCCGCTTTTCCTCTGGAACGCCAAACCGCACGAATAACCGACTAGCGCGTTTCCACCATCGGTTCAACACAGGTGTATCCGCGTAAAGCTCCAGTCGGCCTCGGTCAGGCCGCGCGCGAGTCGCGAGAACGCATCCGGCACCGGCGTGTCAAAGAAGAGTCTGCGGCCGCTGAAAGGATGGTCGAAGGCGATCGATTTCGCGTGCAGGCACAGGCGTTCGCGACAAACGACGTCGCGACCGTATTTCGGGTCGCCAACAACCGGATGGCCAGCCTCAGTAAAATGTACGCGGATCTGGTTCTTGCGTCCGGTGAGCAAACGTATTTTCACGGCGCTCAATGCGGGAGTCTCCTTGATCACCGCGTATTCGGTCTGCGAGAATTTGCCAAGCGCTGGATCGTTGGCCGAAAACACATATAAGTCTTCGTTCTCGGCAAGATAACTCGAAAAGACCCCCTGCCGCTGCGACAGGTGTCCGCGCACCAGCGCAAGATAAAGTTTCTCGTTGGCGCGCCAATTGTCTTTCAGTCGCTGCTGGGCCTCTGCCGTTTTAGCGAAGAGCAACACGCCGGAAGTCTCGCGGTCCAGCCGGTGTACCAGATAGACTTGCTTGCGGGAACAAGCGCAACCTTTACGGACATATTGATTAAGCACGTTCTCCGCCGTGAATGCTTCATCGCGGCGCGTGCCGGTAGTCAGTACCCCGGGCGCTTTGTTGACAACAAAGATGTCGCGATCCTCATGCAAGATATCGAGTCCGCGCGGACGGTGACGGTTTGAAATGTTGCGCTTGGCACTCATCGGTTGAATACCGCAAACCGTATCACAGCCCCTGTCTGCCAAGCGAGCGCAATGTTTGCGCGCCCAAAGTAATACGAATCAACTTTGTTGTTGCCTCGGGAGATCATTTCACTACAATGAAAACAACTGATTGCTTCATATATTCCGATTTCGAAGCATTACGGTGAACTTGCCACAAGGAGATTACTTTGCGCGCCATATGTTTGACCGCCGGGCTGACAGTTTCGCTGACGCTGGCAAGCCTTACATCCTCCGCGACCCAAACAGTATCTGATGATTGGACGCTTGAGGCTGTCGGCCATAATGCACGGCTGGTTGCGGACTGGATGACCGCCAACCCTAAGAAGCATCATCAACTCGACTGGACTTACGGCGCTTTTTACGCCGGCATCGCCGCGCTGGGCCTGTCCGATCCTTCCCAGCCCTATCTCGATCAGATCCGCGAACTGGGCGCCAAACACGCCTGGGGGCACCTCCACCGCACCTATCACGCCGACGACCATTGTATCGGACAGGCTTGGCTGGAGCTGGCTGCCTTCGACAACAATCCGGTGTACGCGCAGCGGCTGCGCCAGAATTATGACTACATCTTGGCCAATCCGCACACAGGTCCGCTGGACTTTACAAAAAAGGACAACCAGAAGCGCTGGAGCTGGTGCGACGCGTTGTTCATGTCGCCGACCGTGCTTGTCAAAATGTACGGCTTCACCGGGGACAAGCGCTACCTGCACTTTATGGACAAGGAGTACAAGGCCACCACCGATTACCTGTACAGCAAGACGGATCATCTCTTTTTCCGTGATTCGCGTTATTTTGATCGGAAGACAAAAAACGGCCGGCACGTTTATTGGTGCCGGGGCAACGGGTGGGTATTCGGTTCACTGCCGATCATCTTGCGCGACCTCCCCGCCGACTGGCCGACACGCGGCTTCTATCTGAATCTGTTTCAGGAGATGGCCGCTGCCATCAAAAAGGCGCAGCACGCGGACGGCGCATGGCGGCCGAGCCTGCGCGATCTGGAAGATCCTGACAAACAGGAGATGAGCGGCACATCATTCTTCACTTTCGGCCTGATGTGGGGCATCAATAACGGTGTGCTCGACCGCGGCGAGTACCTGCCCTGCGTCCAAAAGGCCTGGAAAGCCGTCACTGCAAACATCAACAGCGAGGGACGCCTCGGTTGGGTTCAGCCGATCGGCGACAGGCCTGTCGCCTCCTATACTGCCGATGACCATGAAGTATACGCCGTCGGCGCCTACCTGTGCGCCGCCATGGAGCTGCGCAAATTCATCGTCTCCGAAAGCCATCCGGCGCGCACGACCGTCGAGATCGCCAACCCCCTGAGCGTCTACCGCAGCGCGGAAACCGTCACGCTGGACTGGCCGGCCCTAGGCATGAACCCCTCAAAACTGCGTGTGTTCGACGTGCGCGACAGCGCCGTTCTGCCGCACCAGTTGACGGATGAAAATCAGGACGGATCGCCGGACAAGCTGATCTTCCGGACCCTCGCTTTGGCAGGCCAGCAGCGCGCGTTCTGGATCTTTGAGAGCGACAGCCTTCCTGCCGCGCCGACGGAAACGGTCTGCTACAGTCGGCATGTGCCGGAAAGGATGGACGATTACACCTGGGAAAACGACAGAATCGCGCAACGCGTTTACGGGCCGAAAGTCAAAGAACCAGCCCCTGCCGGCGAAGGTTTGGTCTCCAGCGGCATTGATGTCTGGAGCAAACGCGCGCGCTATCCGGTGATTGACAAATGGTACCGTCACGGCCACTACCACACCGACAGCGGCGAAGGCATGGATTTTTATAAAGTCGGCCCAGGGCGCGGCTGCGGCGGCATCAGTGTCTTCAACTCCGGCGATTTCCACGTCAGCGGCAACTGGGCCACACACAGACATATCGCAAACGGGCCTGTGCGAACTGTGTTTGAGATCAAGTACGCGCCATGGGACTGCGGCAACGGCGTAAAGGTTACCGAGACCAGGCGCGTCAGCCTCGATGCCGGTTCGCACTTCACTCGTTTTGAAAGCCGGTTCACCGTCACCGGAGCCGGCGAGCTGGCGCTCGGGCCGGGGCTGGACATATCCGTTCAGCGGCAACATAACGGAATTTTGGCAGCGCGCCCGGATGCCGGGTGGGCCGCCAATTATGAACCGGAACAAAAAGGCGCGGGTTCACTTGCCACCGCCATTGTGCTGCCCGTATCCGGCGCTCTCGCGACAGACGTTCTGGACGGACTGCATCTTTTAAGCGCTGTGAAATCCGGTGAAACGTTCGTCTGGTACTCCGGTTCCGCATGGAGCGGCGCGGGCGACTTCGTTAAGCCGGAATACTGGAACGCTCACGTGTCAGCCTTCGCTGCCGGCCTGCGCAATCCGCTGAAAGTCATTATAAAGTGATATAAGACACGCGACTGGCGACATCCTGCCGGCCTTTGCCGCACACGAAAAGAATCGTAAAAACAGACTTGGGCCACCGTGGTTCAATCACCGCATTGGATTAAATTAGAGAACGGAGTTATCATGATTCTAGATCAGTTCAAACTTGAAGGTAAAGTTGCCGTTGTCACAGGAGCCGGACGCGGCATAGGCAAGGCGTATGCCGAAGCCTTAGCCGAGGCCGGAGCCGATGTCGCGCTGGTGGATGTGATACCTATGGACGAGACCGCCGCCCAGATTCAGGCGCTCGGACGAAAAACTATGACGATCACTGCCGATCTCAGCCAAGGCGAGACGGCGGCGCCGGTCATAGTGAAAGAGGTAGTTGAGCGTCTGGGGGGAATCGACGTTCTCGTCAACAACGCGGGCATCATCCGGCGCGAGCCTTTTGCCGATCACAGCGCCAAGAACTGGAATGATGTCATCAGCATCAACCTGAGCGCGCCTTTTTTTCTAAGTCAGGCCGTTGTCCGGCAGATGATTGAGCAAGGGCGCGGCGGCAAGATCATCCACGTCGCTTCGATGCTCTCATTCCAGGGCGGCATTCTGGTGCCGGGTTATGCCGCGGCCAAAGGCGGCATCCGCAGTCTGACCATGCTGATGGCCAACGAGCTGGCCAAGCACGGCATTTGCGTCAACGCCATAGCGCCGGGTTACATCGCCACGGAAAACACGCGGCCGATTCGCGAGAACCCGGATCGCAACAAGGCTATTCTTGATCGCATTCCGGCCGGACGCTGGGGCGAAACGCAGGATCTGATGGGGCCGGTAGTGTTTTTGGCATCTGCCGCGTCGGATTACATGAACGGTCATGTCATTGCCGTGGACGGCGGCTGGCTGGCGCGCTGACCCGCGCGCTCCTTTATCAGCGCGTTCGTTCCGGTTCCCGCCGATACGGCGCAACCAGCCTAAGCCAACGCTCCGGCGGACAAGCGTCTCCGGACCGCCGCCTAGCGGTTCGACATCCAAGACTCGATCGACTTCTTGTCAAGGCGGCACATCAGGGCGTTGGCATCCAGATCAGCCTGCGCATCGGTGATGCCGCCTGTCTTGATTCCCGTTAGCCGGTCCGCCAAAAGCAAGGCGATCGCCAGTCCGCGGGTGCAGTCCCGGATGAACGCCGCGCGACAGCCGATCGGGTCGTCGGGATCGCCGTCCGCCCGCAACATGTGGCAGTCGTACTCTAACACGCCTTTCCAGCCGACCTGACGCAGCGCCCAGAACATCTGAACCGTCTCTTTCAAACCCTCAGGCCCGACCAGGGGTGGGAAATCGTTGTCGAACTGACCTTTGATCTGGCTGCCGAAGTGCAGAAAGAAGAGTTTCTTCATGCTGGTCAGATACGCGACCGTATGCACGGCGTTGATCAGGGTCATGCTCTCATGCTGCAAAAGTTCAGGATTTACCCCGTAGAACTCGGGGTGTTTGAGGTGCCCGTAAATGAACCCCGCGGCATGGCCGGACGTCGGCAGGAACATGTGACCGCGCGGCTCGTTTGGCTTGGGCTCGATCGTCGCGCCTACATAGTTGTTAAGTTTCTTGGCCTTGATGTAGTCGTAGACGTTGTTAAGCCCGTCGGCCAGCCACGAGTAAACTTTTTTCCAGTTCACGTTGACCGGCACTTCAAAACCGTCGCGAGCAACCCAGTAGGTGTAGTGCTTGGCCCCGAAGAATGCGCCGATACGCAATGTGCGCTCGACCTTTTTGCGCGCCAAAGCCCGTAATTTCGGGTCGGGATTGGTCAGGCCGCCTTTGCGAAATATAGCGTTGCCATGCAAGCTGCAAGTGGCGGTATTGACAGCAAGCCCGGCCCGATCCAGCGTTTTCTTGATGGCGCGCAGTTTCGTGTAGGTTTCGCTCTTAGGGTCGAGATCGTCGTTCGGGCGCGCCGGATCCCACGGCACCAGATCGTCGTCATGGAAAGACGTGGCCTCGATCAGCCCCTCTTTGGCGGCATCCGCAAGAAGCTCTGCGACATCCAGCGAGTCGATCTCGGGCAGCACTGGCCCGCCGAAAGGGTCGGCCAGCGGATTGCCGACGCACCAGAAGGGCATGGACCTTAACGTGACAGGG
This sequence comes from Kiritimatiellia bacterium, assembly GCA_028707675.1. GTDB lineage: Bacteria > Verrucomicrobiota > Kiritimatiellia > RFP12 > UBA1067 > JAQVQN01. The sequence goes on from JAQWAM010000022.1 coordinate 8,776, forward strand.
TCGATGTTGTACTTCCCGCTCTTCATATTCTCTCCTTATTGTTTACCGAACATTCTGGCGTAAAAGGGAGCCCAGTAGGACAAGATTATGTCAGCGCCGGCGCGGCCGATCGCTGTCAGCGACTCGCGCGCCATAGCATAAAGGTCGCCGTACCCCTGCTCTGCCGCCGCGTGCAACATGCTGTATTCCCCGCTGACGTTGTAAGCGGCCAGAGGCAGTTCTGTTTGTTCCCGCACCCTCGCGATCACATCCAGATAGAACAGCGCCGGCTTGACCATCAGGATGTCCGCGCCTTCCGCCTCGTCAAATCGCGATTCGCGCAGGGCCGCCCGCAGATTGGCGTAAGACGCCTGGTAGCCCCTGCGGTCGCCCGATGACGGCGCGGAATTTTCCGCGTCACGGAAAGGCCCGTACATGGACGAGGCGAATTTGGTCGAATACGACATCAGCAGCGTGTCGTCCAGCCCGTTTTCGGCCAGAGCCTCGCGGATCGCGGCGACTTGACCGTCCATCATGGCGCTGGGAGCCACCACGTCCGCGCCGGCTGCGGCATGCGAAACCGCCACGCGCGCCAATAATCCGTTGGCCGCGTCATTGTCCACGTTGCCGTCCCGTCCGATCGGCCCGCAATGCCCGTGCCGCGTGTAGGCGCAAAGACAAACGTCGGTCATCACCACCATATCCGGATAAGCGCGCTTGATCCGCGGCAGCGCGCGTTGCACCACGCCGTGATCATCAAAAGCGGCGCTGCCGCCCTCGTCCTTGTCTCCCTCGGTTTGGCCGAACAGCAAGACACCGCCCACACCTTGCGCGGCCACAGGCTCCAACGCGCGCTCCAGCTCATCCGCGCTGCGGCGGTTCTGTCCCGGCATGGACGCGATCGGTTCCACACGGTTCTCGCCCTCCACGAGAAAAACCGGCCACACCAAGCGCGCTGGCGGCGGCGGCGCGGCGTCGAACATCTCACGTATGGCGGCGGTTCGGCGTAAACGCCGCAATCGCACATATGGGAAGGCCATGGTCACCTCAATCAGGAATAAACAAAATCTGCCCCACGCGCAACAATGATGGATCGGAAATCTTGTTGGCTTTCATGATCGCGTCCATGCT
>JAQWAM010000023.1 GCA_028707675.1 Kiritimatiellia bacterium
CCCAGCCTGCCCCGCCTCGTCCTTGTGCCGCTCCGGCAACAAGCCGTCGTCGACCGCCGCCGCGATCAAGCCCTTTATAACCTGTTCGCCGTCCGGGTCTGTCAACCCCAGCCGCACCAGACTCTTGGAAATTATCTCGTCAAATGCCGACATACCAGTACCGCCATCAATACGCAGAACGCAGCTCGTGATTGGAAGCGATGTCCTCCCGCAACAGGCCGTCCAGCATCCGGCCGACACTGCCCGGCTTCCCGCCGCCGACCGGATCGCCCTCGAACTCGCAGACCGACGCCACGTTAATGGTCGTGCCCACCACCAGAATCTCCTTGGCCGCTCGCGCGTCTTCCTCCGTGATGTCACGAAATTCGATTGCAGCCAAATCGCCGCTTTCAACCAGCCGCCGCGCAAATTGCACAACGCGCATCATGGTCGTGCCCTCCAGCACCGTGTCCATGCGCGGAAACAGCAACGCGCCTTCACCTGTGACCACGCCGAAATTCTCGGTGGCGCCCTCGGTCATCACACCGCTATCGTCAAAACCCACCACAAAATCCACACCCCAATCCACAGCTTCGCGCTTCATCATGACATTCGGCAGATAGTTGCAGTTCTTGACCGTCGCGAACCGCGCGGGCTTGGCCGGCACCAGACTGCGACGCACACGCGCACCGCCGGGATGCGCCTCCATGAAAGGCGTCCCCGCCGCGTACACCACGATGTACAAGGCAGGATCCGGCGACTCGTAGGGGCTGACCCCGAAACTGCCGGGGCCGCGCGCCAGCATCACGCGCCCGGTGCAGCACTCCCGGCCCGCCTGCGCCAGAGTCTCAATAGTCAACCGCCGTATGTCATCAAGCCCAGCCGGCCAAGTCAGCCCGATCGCCTCCGCCGAGCGCGCCAGACGTCGCAGGTGCGCGTCTAGATTATAGGCGGCCCTGCCGACGCACTTGAAAGTGTCGAAAACCCCGTCGCCGCGGTGCACGAGGTGGTCGTCTATCGGCACCTGCATCAGCACCGGGTCAAGCGTCACCCCGCCCAGCACACTGGAATATAAAGCGTAGTACTTGTCGTGCCAAGGTTTTCTCGTCGTTTCCAGAACCGCCAGATAATTGCTAAAATCAATCAGTTTCATGATCCACAGGCCCATTAAAAAGCATACGGCCAGAATCCGTAAGAAAGAAATGTTTATTGTAGCACAGCATGCAGTCTTAAACCAATAACCTTCTGAACCGGGCAATAATCGCCGTGCTTAAAGCGGCAAGATCGGCGTCTTCAGGGCGCGCATGTGCCCAGGCGCAGCACCGGAAGGATCTCTTGACGCAAGGTGGTGTCGAGATCGAACAGCGCGAAACCTGGACACCCCGCCCGCCGCGCCGCCTGTATCTGGTCGATCACTTGCGCCGCGTCCAGCCTGCTCTCGGCCGCGGTGACCCCGATGCCCGGCACTACGCGCAACGCCTGCCGGCGTGTGCGGGTCTGCTGCGACAGCCACCCGTTAAAGCGGCTAAGCTCTTCGGTGTAGTTCATCGGCGTAACATAGTCAACAAGACCGATATTGATCCACGATTCCCAATCCTGCCCCACCGCGTGCAGGCATGACGGATATTTGCCGTATACCGCGACTGTCATCTGCTTGCCCGGCGCGTCGCGCCGCATCACGCGGCGCGCGGACTGCACGAAATCCGAAACCTGCCCGGCGCGCCACTGTATGAAAAGGCTGCGCAGGGCGCCGCTCTTGACGTCCTCGGGCCAATCCGCCGCGCGTCTGCCGGTGTCCCGCTCAAACCGGCGCTTGACCGTCAGCCCCAGGCTCGACGCATAGTCCGGATAGCGCACGAAATCGAGATGGACGCCATGGACACCGTATTTCACCGCCATTTCACGCACGGCTCCCGACAGATAAGACCTGACTTCGGGCACGGCCGGATCAAGCCACGAGCGCGGCGATCCGTCGGGGTTGGTCAGCAGCCACCCGCGTTTCCTGAAAATGTCTATGCGATCGGCGGTCGCCCCTTCCGTCGTGAAGCACAGCAGCCACGCGTGGACACGGATGCCAAAAGGCTTGGCCGCCGCCACGCACGCCGCGAGCTGGTCGCCCTGCTCTTCGAAAACGCGTGACCGCGGCAGCACTCCGCTGGCGTAATGCGCAAACCCCGCCCCGGCCACATTGACATAGATATCGGAAAAACCCGCGTCCTTCAGCAGGCGGCAGGTGCGCGGCCACTCGCCCGGATACAGACCCATGCCTGAATGGTCCCAAACGGCCCTGATCTCACCCTTGCGCGAAATCTGAAGCATTCCGTAGACCTCGTACATCCGGGAGCGCAGATCGTTGGCGGCTTCCCAAGCCTCTTGTCCCTTACCGGCGGACAGCAGTCCGGCGCATTCGCGGTTTTTGCCACGCAACACCTGAACGGCTGATAGTGCGGCGGAACGCCGACGCGCGTCCGCCAGCTTTCCTGCCGCCGCCGACAAGCTTTGGACTCCACCGCCCACCAGATGCGCCTTGCGCAAAACGCTCGACGCCGCCGGAGCCCAGAGCGCCGCGTCGTGAGCCCCCGCCAAAGCCAGCAGCAGCCTCCCCTTCGCTTCGGAATCGCCGTCCGCCAGCAGCACATGGGTCATCCAATATCCGGCCGGCGAGGCCAGCCAGGCGGCCTCGGTTGTCCGCCGCCCCTGGCGGTCATGCCACCAGGCCAGAACACGTGATCGCCCCGGCAACGGCTCCGCCAGGAAAAGGTTAGAAGATGTCTGCAGGATCGACTCCGGCACACCGCGCGGCCGCTCTTCCGAAAAACGCATTAACGACCAGCGCCCTTCCGTGCCGCCTTTCCGATAACCGACAGTACGCACGCCCATCAGCGCCGCCAGTTCCGGCGAGGACGAGTAAAAAACCAACAGTTTGCCGCCGCGTCCCACGAATCCTGCCAGCGCTTTCATCTGCGCGCGATCCGGATTGGCAGCGTAAACAAAAGCCGCCACCCTTTTGCCGGCCAGCGCGCCCGGCAGGTCAGTGTCGTCCGAGAAAGACACCTCCACGCCGGATTCGCGGTACCAGCGCTCCACATGCCGCGCCAACGTCTGCGCGAAGCGCCGCTCGCCTGCCGCCACCGCGTTGTGCCCGTGAATCACGGCCACCGGTGCGGCAGCCGACCAAACCGCAACCGCAGCCCAAAAAAATGCGAATCCTGCTCGAAACATCCTATCCCTCCGCGATGGCGCGCCTGATTATGGCGGCGACCGCCGCCGTATCCGCCGGCGCGGTCTCCAGCCGTGTCGGCAGGCCGCGCAGCTTGTCGATCAACGGATGACGCGCCAGATCTTGACCGGTGGCCCGCAATATCGCCTCTCCGAACTTGGCCGGGTGCGCGGTGGCCAGACAGATCATCGGAACAGACTCTTTCAAAAACCGGGCGCCCACGGCCACACCGACGGCGCTGTGCGGATCAAGCAGATAGTTGTGGCGCTCCCAAAACTCTCGGATCATAAAGAGCGTCTCGGCCGTGTCGCCGCGGCCGGCCGCCATGCAGCCGTGGCAGGCGCCGGGGGTCGTGATCGAGCCCGCGGACTTAAGAGAACCCATCCACTGTTTGACCTGGCGCGGGTCGGCTTCCGCCAGACAATACAGATAACGTTCGAAATTACTGGCCACCTGTATGTCCATGGAAGGGCTAAGCGTTGCAGCGACCGCGCCTGTCCGATACTCGCCCGTATTGAAATAACGCGCCAGAATATCGTTCTCGTTAGTGGCCAGCACCAGACGTTCTACGGGCAACCCCATCCGGCACGCCATGTAACCGGCGAAAACGTCTCCAAAATTACCGGTGGGCACGGTGAAGCTCACCTTGTCCGCGCCGGTCTTGTCCATGACCCGGAAAGCCGCGTAGAAGTAATAGACGATCTGCGCCAAAACCCGTGCCCAGTTGATCGAGTTGACCGCGCCCAAACCGCACTCGTCACGGAACGCCAGATCGTTGAACAGATCTTTTACGATGTTCTGGCAGTCGTCAAAAGTGCCCTCGACAGCCAGATTATGCACGTTGGCGTCCGTCACCGTGGTCATCTGCAGCTCCTGCACCGGGCTGACGCGCCCGCGCGGGTGCATCACGAAAATCCGCATCCGTCCGCGCCCGCGCACACCGTGAATCGCCGCGCTGCCCGTGTCGCCGCTAGTGGCCGCGACAATATTCATGAACCCGCCGGCCTCGCTCAAAATATGCTCGAAAAGATTGCCGAGAAACTGCAGCGCCACATCTTTGAAGGCCAGGGTCGGGCCGTGGAAAAGCTCCAACACATGCACCGGCCCGACCGGCACAGTCGGCGTGACTTCCGGATGCCGGAAAACCCCGTAGCTTTTTTCAACCAACCCGCGCAGGTCGGACGCGCCGATATCATCCGCGAAAAGCCGCATCACCTCAAATGCCAGATCGGCGTATGGCAGCTTGCGCCAGCGCTCCAGTTCCCCCGCGGCGGACGGCACACGCTCCGGCATCAAAAGCCCGCCGTCACGGGCAAGGCCGGACATCACCGCCTCCTTGAAGGTCAGCGGCTCAACGCCGCCTCTGGTACTGACGTAACGCGTCATCAAAAGAACTCCGGCAGAAGTTGCCTGATTTCTTCAGCGTCTAGCTCGAAGAGGCGGGCGGCATCGACAGCCATGTCTTTCGCCCTTTCCTGCGCCGACGGTATATCTTTATAGAACAAATTGAGGCACACCGCCGCGTTGGTCATCAGCCGCGTCTTCTCGCGCAGGCGCAATGAATCGGTGGCCTGCTCGTCCAACACCAGCCCGCCGACCAGTTCGCCGATGATGTCAATCCGCTGGTTGTACACTTCGGCCCACAGGATCTTGCGCCCGCCCACCGAAAGCGTGCGCTGATCAGCACCGTCCACGCTCCAGCCCCTGGAAGACTTGAACCCCTCCACACTCTTCACAATATGCTCATGAAACTCTTTGACCCGGCTGATTCTGTCCAGCGCCACATCCAGCGCTTTCAAGCCCTCGCTTGTCTCAAGACCGGAACCGGCTTTGCGCAAAGCGGCCGCGACTTCACGGAACCGCAACTGCTTCAGATCTTCCAGACTCGCAGCGGCGGCATCGCCCACCGCCGCGATCTCAGCAGCCACCTTTACCTTGCGGGCTTCTTCCTCCTGCCGCTTTTTCTCGGCGGCCGCCTCGGCCTGCCGCCGCCGCTCCGCCTCGGCCGCATCCTCGCGGCGTCGTTCGAGCAGCGCGGCCACATCCGTCTTGACGCTCTCCAAAGAGCGCTTGAGCTGGGAGATCCGTCGGGGGATCTCGCTGACACGCCGGTCATAACCAATGCCCCTGACCGTCTCCACCAGCTTGTTGGCCGTCTTGACCAACTCTTCGGCAGACTCTTTATCTACCTGCGTCATGCCTTCGGCCTGTTTGGCCAAGGCGTCCACCTCAGCCAAGCACTGTTCAGCGTATGCCGCACCTTGCTTGACGGCGTAGGCTTCCGCGTACATTGCGCGCACGATCGCAATCACTGGATGTTCATCTGCCGCAGCCTCCGCCGCCGGCTTTTCGGCGCCGCCCTTGTCCGTGCCGCCATCCTTCGGCTTTTCGTCCGGTTTGGCCGCAGCCTCCGCCGCCGGCTTTTCGGCGCCGCCCTTTTCCGCGCCGCCATCCTTCGGCTTTTCGTCCGGTTTAGCCGCAGCCTCCGCCGCCGGCTTTTCGGCGCCGCCCTTTTCCGCGCCGCCATCCTTCGGCTTTTCGTCCGGTTTGGCCGCGTCCGCGGCGGCAGGCTGTTTATCCTCCTTCGCCGCAGGTTCGCCTTCCGGCGGAATCATTGACTGGCGCGCATCCTCTCCGAAAGCCTTGACCGCCTCGTCAGCAGCCGCTGCGGCATAGCCCAAAGCCTCAGGCACATATTTGCGCACCCTGTCGACCGCCTCCCGTGCTGTCTCCACACTCTTGGCGATCGCTGTGCGCGCCTTAGCCTGGCTTTGCTCGATCTGCACTATCTCGGCTTTCTGCCGTTTGCCCGCGGAGTACTTTTTGAAACCGTATACGCCGCCGGTTATGGAGCCGGCCACGAGCACTATCACACCCAGTATCGACAAAATGATCTTGCGTCCGCGGCGCCCCGCCTCCTCAGCGCTTTCCTCAGCTTGTTCAATCTCTTCCAGCGGTGTCGTGCCTGCGTGCAGATCGCTGATATCTCCAGAGTCCGCCAACATGCCGGTCACCTTGTTCGGCCCGGTCATACTCATCTGGCCGGTCGTTACTTTCTTTCCCTTTATGACAATCTTCTTGCCGCTTTTTTTGATCTTGACCGGGCCGGCCTTGGCTAGATAGCGCCGCATGTCACCCAGCAGAGAACCGTATGTCGGATAGCGCGTCTGCGGATCAGGCGACAGCATCCTGGCAACAATCGCCTCGACCTCATCGGGCACGCCCGCGCGGATCTCTTTCATGGGCTTGGCCGCGGACTCGAAACGCGCCTTCACGACCGCCGTGGCGTCTTCGCCCTCAAAAGGCGGCACACCGGCAATGGCGTGATATAAAGTCCCGCCCAGGCTGTATATGTCCGACCTGTGGTCGATTTTCTGACGGCGCACCTTTTCCGGCGCGATGTAATAAGGCGTCCCCCATACGTCATTGCCCGGCCCGCTGGCCATTGCCGACAGACCGAAATCAACCAGCTTAGCGTTTTTGTCGTTGTCGAAAAGAATGTTCTCCGGCTTGACGTCGCCATGCACCATGCCTGCGTCGGCCGCTTCCTGCAAGCCCTCCGCGATCTGCGCCCCGACATGCATAACCACCGCCGGCGGCAAAGCGCCCTGCTCGGCGATCATCTGATCCAGACTGCCGCCGGAAACCAGCTCCATCACGATGTAGGGCTGTCCCTTTTCTTGGCCGAACGAGTATATCTGCGCGATGTTGGGGTGGTTCAGTTTTGCCGCGGCCTGCGCCTCGCGCTGGAATGTCTGCACGAACTGCGGATCGTCACCCAGCTTCTTGAGCATGACCTTGATGGCGACCTCACGCTTGAGCGCCTCGTCCCTGGCGCGGTAGACCCCGCCCATGCCGCCCGCGCCCAGAAGCTGCAGCAAAAGAAACGGCCCCAGCCGGGCCGGCACCTCGAACTCGAACTCGCACGACGGACATTGCACCGACGCGAAGGACGGCAACCCGCTGACGTCAAGCATCATCCCGCACTTGGGGCATGCCGCACTGTTGACCGGATCGGTCAAAATAAAAGATAAGTTTTCGCATTCCATAAACAAACTCGCTCCACCATGCTCGCCTGTCACCACATCTCATGAACAAAATAAGTTTTTATAATGCCTCAATTCACAGGGTTTGTCCATGTCCAAAATCCGTCCAAAACTGCCGCTTGACTTTCAATGCCACAATCACGGATAATGAAAATCACTAATTGCTGAAAGGATTAATCAAAATGCGCAAAGTTTTTATTCTCTTGGTTGTCTTGTCTGCGTCCGTTCTGCTTTCCGGCTGCGCCCTGATCAGCAAGCACACGGCTCCCGTCGAGGGCGGCACAAAAACAACCTTCGGTCTGTTGGGCTTTGACGGGGTCGACAACGGCTACCCCGTGCTGCCGATCTATTCGGGGTTCAAGCAGGACTGATCTCCCGGCCCCAGGCACGACGGCCGCGCACAAATATTGCCCCGCCCTTAACCATGGGCGGGAACAATCAAGTTTGGAAAATTATGGATTCGGCGGCGGAGCGCCCGCTGAATTTATTATGGTGTCTTCCCTAAAAAAAATGCCGAGAGTTCCGGAGCGCAACGTGATGCGGACGGCAGAGTCTGCCGGTCAGCGCATGGGCACAGACAACCTCAGCGCCGTTTTCGACGCCGCGCCAGCCGCAATGCTGGTTGCCGACCGCAATGCTGACATCGCCGAGGTCAATCTGGGCGCGGAAAAACTTTTCGGAAGAAAGCTCCGCGACATCCCTTATCCCCGGCTGGGCCATCTGATCGGCTGCATCCATTGTCAACATCCCGGACAGCATTGCGGAGAAACGGTTTTCTGCCGCGATTGCCCTCTGAATCAGCATGTCAAAAGCGTGATAGAAGGCGGGAACCCAGTTTGCAACGAGGACGTGAACGTCCGGATCAACTCCGGCAATGGCGACAAGCAGGTGTGGCTGCGGGTCAACGCCACTCCCGTGACCTTCAACGGACAACCGCATGTGTTAGTCTCGCTGCACGACATAACCTGCGAGATCGAACTCCACCAGCAGTTGCGGCAAGCCTCCAAAATGGACGCCATCGGCAGGCTGGCTGGCGGTGTCGCCCACGACTTCAACAACCTGCTGCAGGCCATCCTCGGCTTCACCGAGCTTTTGCTGACCGGCCTTGACGCAAAAGACCATCAGTACAGCGACCTGAAACAGATTGAAAAAGCGGCCCGGCGCGCGGCGGACCTGACCCGTCAGCTCCTGGCTTTCAGCCGCAGACAGAAAATCGAGACGTGCCCGGTTGACCTCAACGAGACGGTCAGAACCACCGATACGATGCTGCGGCGCATTCTGGGCGAAGACATTAAGATAGCCCACAATCTTTCTCCTGAAGTGAAACCGGTGCTGGCAGACCCGACCCAGATCGAGCAGGTGATAGTAAATCTGGCTGTGAACGCCCGCGACTCCATGCCTAAAGGCGGGTGCCTGACCTTCGGCACGTCTCCGGCAAACTTTTCGAGTTGCGAAGACACACGGCTGGTCCCTGAATCCGTGCCGGGCCGGTTCGTCTGCCTTTCCGTCACCGATACCGGAATGGGGATCAGCCCGGAAAACATGCCGCATGTCTTCGAGCCTTTTTTCACCACCAAGCTGAGCGGCAAGGGCACCGGACTCGGTCTCTCTGTGATATACGGGATCGTCAAGCAGAGCGGCGGATGGATCAACGTGTACAGCGAACCCGGTCAGGGCTCCACTTTCAAGATTTATCTGCCGGCGACTGATTTGGCGGTCACCGGACAAACCGAGGATCATGACCAGCCGTTGCCAATATCGCTGCCGGGGCTCGGCCAGCAGATCCTGCTCGTCGAAGACGAGCCTGAGGTTCGCGCTCTGGTCTCGCTGATTCTGCGGGGCGCCGGCTATAAGGTTGTGGCGTGTGAAAACGCGGCCGCAGCCATCACCGCCTTTGACCGGCAGAAGGACGATTTCGACCTTTTGTTCAGCGACATCATCTTGGGCGGCATGAACGGCGTTGACCTCGCCTGCCTGCTGAGAAAACTGCGCCCCGACCTGCCGGTGCTGCTCAGCAGCGGCTATTCCGACGAACGGGTGCGCTGGGAACTGATCGAGCGCGAAGGTTTCAGATTTTTGTCAAAACCTTGCCCTTCATCAAAAATGCTAACCGTTATCGGGGAAATGCTCGTCGAACGGAATAACGCAAAGACTTAAACTCGCAGCGACTTCTTGCATCACAAGGAAATGATGTTCATGAAAATGAAAATTTTTCAAGCGCTTTGCTTTTGCT
>JAQWAM010000024.1 GCA_028707675.1 Kiritimatiellia bacterium
CTTGATGAACCGTCCGTCATCTTTTTCCCAGAGCGCGTGCATGATGCGCCGCTGCACCGGCTTGAGCCCGTCCTCCACGGTGGGGATCGCGCGGTTGCAGATTGTGTAGGACGCGAACTGCAAAAAGTTGCTGTCCATCAGCTCGTGCAACGGCCCCTTGCCGCCATGTGACTCCGCCGCGTTTTTGCGGGCGGCGGACGAAAGGTTGCTGCCGCCTTGCGGTTTGGTCGTGTTGTTGGCTGGTTGTGGCGCGGCGGCGGTATCTTTCAAAAGGTCGAGATCGTCGAACAGGCTGGGCGGTGCGTCTGAAGCCCCATCTCCGCGTTTTTGTTTCTTGGGCTTGGTCATGATAAAGAATCCTCGGTGATCACCAGCTTGCTCATGATATATTGGCGTCGCTCGGGGGTGTTGCGCCCCATATAGAACTCGACGGTGTCGGTCACGGCACAGTCGAGTGAGCTGTCAACCGGCGTCAGCCGCATGCTCTTGCCGATGAAAGCCTTGAACTCGGCTGGGGAAATTTCGCCGAGGCCTTTGAAACGCGTGATCTCGGGATTGGCCCCGCACTTCTGAATGGCGCGGACACGTTCCACTTCGCTATAACAGTAGTGGCTTTCTTTCTTGTTGCGCACACGGAACAGCGGGGTTTCCAAGATATAGAGGTGGCCTTCTTTAATGATGCGGTCGAAAAAGCGCAGGAACAGCGTGATCATCAGGTTGCGTATGTGCAGTCCGTCCACATCCGCGTCAGTAGCCAGAATGACTTTTTGGTAACGCAGCCGGTCGACGGTCTCCTCTATGTCCAGGCTTTGCATCAGGTTGTAAATCTCCACGTTCTTGTAGAGTGCGTCCCGTTTGCAGTCACAGACATTCAGCGGCTTGCCCTTGAGAGTGAAGATCGCCTGCGTGTTCACGTCGCGGCAGCTTACGATCGAGCCCGCGGCCGATTGGCCTTCGGTGATGAAAATCATGGTGTCAAGGCCTGTGCCGCGCTGTTTGTGCAGGTGGTGCTTGCAGTCCTTGAGCTGCGGCACACGAACAGAGACGGCTCTGGAACGTTCGCGTGCCAGTTTCTTGACGGAGTTGAGTTCCGCGCGCAGCTTGCTCGTCTCCTCGATCTTGCCGATCAGCTTGCCTGCCTCGGCCGGCGCGCGGTGGAACATCTCTTCGATCACGCGTTTGATCTCCGCCACCAGATCGGAGCGGATCTCCTGATTGCCGAGACGGTTTTTGGTTTGCGACTCGAATAGCGGGTCTTTTAGCCTGATGGCTATGGCGCCGATGATACCCTCACGGACATCGTCGCCGTCGAACTTCTTTTTGCTGAACCCGTTTACCGCCTTAAGAACGCCCTCTTTAAAAGCGGAGAGATGCACGCCGCCGTCATTCGTGAACTGACCGTTGACGAAAGAGTAGTAATCTTCGCTGAAACGGTTTGTGTGCGTGAAAACCAGCTCAAGCTGTTTCGATCGATAATGGAAGGGCTTGTAGAGCTTTTCGAACTGGGCCTCGTCGTGGATCAGATCCAGCAGGCCGTTTTGCGAAACGATCTTCTGACCGTTGACATCCATGGCCAGTCCCGCGTTCAAATACGCGTACATCCGCATCCGGCGCAGCACATGCTCTTCCCGGAATTTGTACTTTTTGAAGATATCGGGATCAGGGATAAAACGCACAAAAGTGCCGTTGCGTTCAACCTTGGCGCATTTGCCGGTCTTGCGCGAAACGATATCCCCCTTGTTGAAGAACGCCTCGGAATAGTGGCCGTCGCGGAATGAGCGAACCTCGAAAACCGTTGAAAGAGCATTGACCGCCTTGGTGCCGACCCCGTTCATGCCGACCGAAAACTGGAAGGCGTCGTCATTGAACTTGCCGCCGGTGTTGATCTGGGAGACGCAGTCAACCACCTTGCCCAGCGGTATGCCGCGCCCGTAATCCCTTACTCCCACTTCGCCCGAGTCATAGTTTATGCTGATTTCGACACGCTTTCCGTAGCCCATTATGAACTCGTCGATCGCGTTGTCCAAGACCTCTTTAAGCAGGACATAAATGCCGTCTTCGTACTGGCTGCCGTCGCTGGTGCGGCCGATGTACATTCCTGTTCGCTTGCGGATATGCTCTATCGCGGAAAGGGTCTGTATGTGTTTTTCGTCGTAATTAGTTGCTGGCATGGGTATTCAGTCGCGTAGGCAAGCAAGTCAACGCAGATTGCCGGTGCGCGCTCATTTTATTTTGCGGCATCCTCAGTTGCTGCGGCGCTGTGGCGCCGTATGCTGTTGATAATGACCGGTTCTTTCGGCACGTCACGGTGCCTTCCCGATATCCCGGTGGCAGATTTGCCGATCATGTCAACCACATCCATGCCGTCGATGACCTTGCCGAAGACACAATAGCCGTATCCGGCGTCAGTCTTGGCCTTGAAATTCAACGAACGGCTGTTGTCCACCAGATTGATGAAAAACTGGCTGGTGGCGCTGTCGACAAAGCTTGTCCTGGCCATCGCTATTGTGCCGCGCTCATTGCGCAGCCCGTTATCAGCCTCGTTTTTGATCGGAGCGTTGGACCTTTTCTGGAGCATGTCGCAGGTGAACCCGCCGCCTTGGATCATGAATCCGTCGATGACGCGGTGGAAGATCGTGCCGTCATAGAACTTGGCATCGACATAGGACAGCATGTTGCTGACGGTTGCCGGGGCTTTGTCAGGATAAAGTTCCAGCGTGACCTTGCCTTTGCTCGTGTCGATTATCAGATTCACAGTTTTTGCTTCCTTTGGGTTCGGCGCTTTGGCTGCGGACACGCCTTGGTTAACGTCGGCATGAGCGAAACCTGAACATACCAACAAAGCAGTTATAAAACCTCGCATGGTTCCCCCCCTTTTTTTATAACGTCCTTAATATTACGCTTTTCGCGCTGAAAATCCAGCCTAAAAAATCGGTGATTGGCAGGCGGGGTGCGATTTCATTTCATTGCGCCGAGGCTTCAGGAGTCTGGGTTCAGGTTTCAGGTTTGCTGACTAGAACGTTACGCTTTCAGGTGAGCTTCAGTGCGGAACAGATGCGGCAAATGGTGCCGCAAACGGCATGTGCCCGGAACAGCCGAAATGCAGCCGGAACTGCCGCTGTTCGCTTCAGGCTGAAAAATGGGATAAGTCCAAACTGCACAACGCCCTTGTAGTGCTCCATGCGTTTTAGTAACTTTCCTGCGCGAAAACGGTGTCGTTCGTCATGCTCTGCTGTTTGAGGCAAGAAGGATACCCGGATGCGCCTTTACAATCAAATGTACCCAAGATTCTCTTGAATTGTTTCTAAGTTAAAACGCATAGAGAAAAAGAAGGTAATGTACTTGTCGACAAAGCATAAAGCGAAGCGCGATCGTCCGCCCGTCACGACCGATTTCTCCATCGCGGACACGCCATCGACTCTGTACGCGTTCGTCACCCGCGACAAGGATCTGGTGCGGCGCGGAGCGCGGCGCCGCTTCGTGATAACCTCAGCCCGCGCCACGGCCGGCACCTCCGTGGAAGTGCTGGGCCATGACGGCAAAACACTGGAATACAGTCCGAAGACTGACGCTTCCCCGTGCTTTGAGCAAAAAGAGGACGGACTGCACATTGACATAATGCGGGCGCAGCGCGTCTACAACAATTCCCTGTGGCCTAACCCAGTAACGGTCAAGATCACCAATATAGAGCAGCAATTATAAATTTTCGGGGGCGCACCGTAGTAGAAGCGGCGTCCCCGCCGCTTTGGCGCGGACAGGCCGGAAAGCGGTGCCGCGACCCGCGCACAGCGCGACTCTTGTCACCGCAATCCAAGTTGCGTTTTACACCAAACAGGTGTGGCGCGGATCGTGGCTAAACCCAATGTTTATGAGCCTTCGCCCCAAATCCGCGCACTCAACTGCCGTTTGTAGGTTCAATGCTCGGCGGCGGATTCCCAGAGGAAGCCGGTGAGCGGCGAGGACGCCTCTGCCCGTGAGCCGGGCGCGCGCGGTCCGGCGTCCAGCGCGGTCACGGCCGCCTGCAGGGACAATGCAAAGGCTTTGGCCATGGCCACAGGGTCGGCGGCGGAGGCAATGGCTGTGTTGACCAGCACGCAGTCGGCGCCGATTTCAATGGCGGCGGCCGCGTGCGAGGGCAGGCCCAGCCCCGCGTCGACCACCACGGGGACACCGGACTCGGCTATGATGATCTCGATCATGTCGCGGGTGCGCAATCCGAGGTTGGTGCCGATGGGCGCGGCCAGCGGCATCACCGCGGCGGCGCCGGCCTCTTCAAGACGTTTCGCCAATACCGGATCGGCGTTGATGTAGGGAAGCACCGTGAAACCCTCGCTCACAAGCGTTTCAGCGGCCTTGAGGGTCTCGATCGGGTCTGGCAGAAGGTGCCGCGGGTTGGGGGTGAGCTCGAGCTTTACCCAATCGAAGCCGCCTGCGGCCCGGGCGAGCCGCGCGACGCGCACGGCCTCATCCGCTGTGCGCGCGCCGCTGGTGTTCGGCACTATCACGGTTTTGGCTGGATCGAGCAGTGAGATCAGCGGATCGCCGGCGGGATTCTTGTCGAGATCAACCCGCCGCAGCGCCACGGTCACCAGTTCGCAGCCTGAGGCTTCGATCGCCTGACGCATGGTGTCGTGTGATCCGAATTTGCCTGTGCCGATGAACAGGCGGCTTTTGAATACGTGTCCGGCGATTACTAGAGGTTTCATGAGGAGTAGTTATGAGTTAAGAGTGAAGAGGGAAGAGGGAAGAGCGGATAGGGAAGAGTTAAGAGTTAAGAGTCGGTGGTCGGGATTTAGCTCAACCGCCGCCGACAAACTGGATGATTTCGATGCGGTCGCCTTCCTTCAGGCCGGTAGTGGCGTACGCAGACGCCGGGATGATCTCGCCGTTAAGCTCTACGGCGAATTTGCTGACAGATGCGCCGAGGCTGTCCAGCATAAGCTGGAGGGTAGTAGAGCTGTCCACAGTGCGCTCAGTCCCGTTGACCACAATTTTCATATGGTGTCTCCTTCAGCCTTGAGTATGGAATGGCCGGGTCCGCTGCCGATTTCACGGTCAAGCCCGGCGATGCGCCCCCGCACGCAGACGGCGCAGGCCGACCCTTCCTCGTCTACGCAAGGCTTGTTGGGGTAAAGCTGATAAAGGCGCCTGTATTTGCCTGGCGTGATATTGGGCATGAAGACATTCGCGCCCCGGCACAGCACCAGATTCCTGCCGTTGGGCTCCAGCGCGTCGAAAGCGGTGGTGGCCGGTATGTGCGCGTAGGGGTTGAGTATGCGCAGCATCGCGATGGCTTTGTAGTAGAGACTGCGGTCCTCGATCAGGGGTTTGTCAGCGAAGGGCGTATCGGGGTGGGGCAGGAAAGGCCCGCATCCGATCATGTCCAATCTGAGTTTGGTGGCGAAAAGGATGTCATTGGCTATCATCTCCAGCGTGACGCCGGGCAGGCCGATCATGAACCCGCTGCCGACCTGATAGCCCAGCGCGCGCAGGTCGTTCAGGCAGCGGATGCGATCCTCAAAAGACTCGTCGGGGTGCATCGCGGTGAAGAGCGCGTTCGATGTGGTCTCGAAGCGCAGCAGATAGCGGTCGCAGCCGGCCTCTTTTAGAGCCTCAAGTTCCGGGCGTGTGCGCACTCCGACTGAAAGGGTTATGGCCATCCCGGTTTCGAGCTTGATGCGGCGCAGGAGCGCGGCCAGTTCCCCGGCGTTCAAGAGCGGGTCGTCGCCGGACTGCAGTACGACTGTTCCGCAGCCCCATTCGAGGGCGTTGCGGGCTGACGCTGCGATCTCGTCGGCGCTCATGCGGTAACGTTTGACTTTTGAGTTGCCGCACCTGATGCCGCAGTACCAGCAGTTGTTCTTGCAGACGTTGGAGAACTCGATGATGCCGCGGAGGTGTATGGCTGAACCGTGCTTTTCCGCGCGCGTGCGGTCCGCGGATGCATATATGCGTTCCGTGAGTTTGCCTTGCGCCTTAAGCAGTCCGGCCAACTCGACGGCATCGGGGATTGAGCCTGCGAGCATACGGTTCAGCGTTTCATAGGCGGCGGTCATCAGGAGGTCTGTAGGTTTTGCGTTGTCGGGTGCGGTCAACTGCGGCGCGGCATAATTGCGGGCGCGTTTTAAGGGTCACTGGACGGCGGATAAATGGTGGGCCCAGCAGGACTCGAACCTGCGACCAAAGGATTATGAGTCCTCCGCTCTGACCAACTGAGCTATGGGCCCGCGAAAAAACAGTCGGAATATAACACGGCGCGGCGCGGTGTTCAACGCCAAACTCAGATCTGCCGGGGGAGGGGGACGCAGGACCCGGTAGGATGAAGGAGTAATGGGTGGGGAGGCGGGGGACGGGAAACGGAACTGCCGTGGCCGCATGGGCTTCAACGAGCCTTCTGCGAGGCCTGCCAGCCGGTCATCCCGCCGATCAGGCTGAACACTTTCGGATAACCCAGCGCCTTTAATATGCTGCCGGCGATATTGCCGCGATAACCTGATCCGCAGACGACGGTGATGTTACGGTTCTTGTCCAGTTCGAAATCACCTTTGATTATTTTGCCGATAGGGATGTGCACCGCATTTTCGATGTGGCCGGAATCCCATTCAACATCGGAGCGCACATCCACGACCAGATGATCGGTATATTTGTCGAAAACATACTTCAGGCTTTCGGGTGTGAGCTGTGGCAGATGATCCAGCGGCTTGGCCTGTGCCGCCCAACTGTTGATGCCGTCGCCGAGATAACCTATCAGGCGGTCATAACCGGCCCGCCGGTAGATATACGCCGCCTCATCGGCTCTGGCGGGCGTATCCGCCACGATGACGATATCGGCATCGGAGGGCATCACCATCCCCAGCCAGTTCACCGAAGACGGCGTCAACCCGATATTCACGGAACCGCGGATATACGCCGCGCCGAAAGCGCTCGGGACTCTTGTGTCGACAATTTTCGCTCCCCGGGCCAGCGCATCCTCGACCTGACGAACATTCATCAGGTTGTAGGGCGCGGCCTCGGACAGCGCGGCGGGGCCGCGCCGGTTCTTGTCGACCATCACCGCGAAGTTATCCGGGCGGACCTGAAAGCCGGTGGTCATGATCTCGTGGAACCGCTCGTAGGGCATGTTGTTAAGCAGCGGGTTGTTGCGGCGCTCGAACCCCAGTGTGGTCACGGGCTTGGGACTCATGCCGCGGCCGCAAAGCGAGCCCTCGCCGTGGGCTGGATAGACTTCCACCCAGTCGGGGAAACGCGCCAGCTTCACGTACAGGCTGTCATAAAGGTTCTTGACCTGCGCCTCCAAAAGATCCGCTCCGGCCAGATCCGGCCGGCCGATGTCGCCGACAAACAGAAGATCGCCCGTAAGAAGCGCGAAGATGTCTTCAGATCGGCCGTGATCGGTCACCGCGAAACTCACCGAATTCGGTGTGTGCCCGAATGTTTCAATCACCTCCAGATCCGCCGCGCCGAACCGGAACCGGTCCCCCTCGTGCAGATTCTGGTGCGGGTATCCGGCCTCGACACCGGGATGCACATAAATGTCCGCGCCGGTGCGAGCCGCCAGCTCGTTGCTGCCGGTGATGTGATCGGCATGCAGGTGGGTGTCGAAGATATGGGTGATTCGAACGCCGTTTTGCTGCGCCGCCTGAAGATAACGCCCGACATGCCGCTCGGGATCGACAACGCAGGCCGTTCCCGCCGCCGGACAGCCGATCAGATATGAAAAACACCCCAGCCCGTCCACCTTGAATTGTTGAAACAGCATTCTATGCCCTCCTGATCAAATAAAGCCACCGGCAAGCTGCCTGATGGCGCCCGGTTAAACAAAAATCACATCGCTTCCGCAAGTTTCGGACAACGTTTAAAAACTCTGCCCCGCCATGCGTAAAACATGGGGGAGCAGAGATCATCAAAGACAGTCATACTTGCCGGCAAAGACTAGTCCTGTTTCTTGTAGCAGAACCACCAGTCGAATGAATCATACTCTTTGCGGCGTGTAGCAGCCGCAGCCATATCCGACGGCGGCGGAACAATGACGTTGTCGTCGATCAGCTCATTGCAGGGCCAGCCGGCCGGCATGGCGACATTGTTTTTGTCAGACACCTGCAGGGCTTTGACCGAACGGACAATCTCATCGATATTGCGGCCGATCTCCTGCGGGTAATACATAATCAGACGGATTAGGCCTTTGGGATCAACAACAAATACAGCCCGCACCGTGTTTGTGCCTTTTCCGGGGTGCAACATTCCCAGTTTCATGGCAACGGCGTCATTGGCGGCTACGACAGGATATTCGATGTCGACCTTGAGATCGCTCTTGATCCACTCGATCCATTTGATGTGGGAGAACACCTGATCGACCGACATTCCGACCAGCTTGCAGTCAAGTGCCTTGAACTGGTCATAACGCTTCTGGAAAGCGACAAACTCGGTTGTGCATACCGGTGTGAAATCGGCCGGGTGGCTGAACAGCACAAACCAGCTTCCCTTCAAATCCCCCGGGATGTTCATGGGGCCGTGAGTGGTCTTTACCGACAACTCCGGAAACGTGTCCCCCAACAACGGCATGTTGACCTTTGACTCTTCCATTTTTCTAACTCCTTCTCAATCTAAAAACGTCTTTCCATCGGCACGGGCAGCCTAAATTCCCGACCGCAAAAACTTATCACGCGAATAATAATATTAAAAAAAAGCTGTCGATGTCAAGTGCCTGGAAGATAGTGGACTGTAGTGTGGATTTCAAAACCGGGCTGCAAAACGTTCATTTCAGCGGTGGTTCAGACCGAAGTTTCCGGCCGCCCGGCAAGCGCTTTCTCATGCGCTGGAGCGCTTTGGAAGCGGCGGACGGCTCGATGCCGCGATACGCCCCCTATACGCCGCGCTATTTTTTGTTTGCCGGGCGGTCTGCGGCGTTTCACCGCCGGAAGAAGCTTTCGCAGAATTCGCGCTCGGTGACGTCCGCTTCGGCGAGGGCCGAGAACTCGTTGCCGCGCTGATCGCCCCAGCTATAGAATAAGACGAGTTTGCCGCCGAATTCGCACATGTCGAGGTCGGATGCGTTGATGTTCTTCGCTCCGGCGATGTAAGCCTTCTCCTCAGCGGCGAACTCCGCCGAGGTGTGGAGCATCTTGTCCCACGGGTCGTAGCTCAGCACGACGCGCGGACTGAATTCCCAGTCTTTGAGGTCGACGGAACGGGCGACGCGCGTTTCGAAGCCCTTGGCGTAGCTGCCTTCGAGATGGAAGTAGTAAAATTTGCCGGCGTGGTAGCGGAGCATCGGTGCGCCGGTATAGCGGTCGCGGCC
>JAQWAM010000025.1 GCA_028707675.1 Kiritimatiellia bacterium
CGCACCAGCATCATCAGACGACCGTCTTTAAGCTCGATCGCGTGCGGTTCATGGGACATCTGCGGCTGCGAATTCTCGCCGTTTTTGTCGGGAAGAGCGTAGCAGAGCTGCTCCCATAAGTGCCCGCCGTCGGACGAGCGCATGGTCGTGATGCGCGTGCGGCCGCGGAGATCAGGTTCCTTGTAACTCGTGCGCCCGATCTGGAAGAGGGTGCCGTCCTTCAACTGGATCGGTCCGTGCGGCGTAAAAGCCGACATCGTCGTGAGCTTCTCCGGCTTGGACCATGTTTTGCCGTCGTCGCTGGAACGCGCGCACCAGATACCGGAATGCGCGCTGATGACATCCGGCGGCAGTTTCAACGCGTGCTGACGCCACTGGTATTTTTGCGAACTCACAGCATAATTGTTGGTCATGAATCCGGTGATCCCAGTCCAAGACGCAAAGGAGGCCCAAATGACAAGTATCTCACCATTCGCAAGCTGCAGCATACCGCAGTCGCGGTCGTCGACCGCCGAGTTGTTGATCGTCATCGCATCAGACCAGTTTTCGCCGCCGTCATCGCTGCGGACAAGCTGCGTCTTGCCCCACGGGCAGACGTGCGCGTCACGGTCGCCCGAAAAAGCCGCGAGAATCGTACCCTTCTGCGTGAGGATCGCAGTAGCCCAACCGATGTAGCGGCCCTTCTGCACGCAAATCGGCCGTGTCCACAGCAGTTCCGCGAGCGGCTGGCGCTTCGGAGCTTCTGTCAGGAGCGGACGGGGGCCGCCGGGCGGCAGCCTGACGTCCGCGATCGGTTCGAGGCGGACGAGGGGCAGCTTGCCTGTGAAGCTGTATCCGCCCGTGGATCCGATCTTGAGCGGATCTTTGACGTCGGCGTAGCCGAGCTGCCCGGCAAAGGGATAACTGCCGCTTTCCACACCGTCGAGAAAGATGCGCACAGCGGTCTTCGTGACGTAAACTTCAAGCAGGTATTCCCGCAGGGACTCGATATTCACGTCGTGGCAGACGTAGTACTGCGGCATGATGCCCTTGATGTCGACCAGCAGTTTGCCGTCCTTGCGCACCATCACCGAGTAGCCGTCGTGGAAATCCTTGCCTTTGGTGAATAGATTCGCGTGGTTGCTGCGCTCGCCGATCTTGTCGAGGTCGCACGCGAATTTCACGGTGGCCTTGAAACCTTCGGGGAAACGGAGCGCGGCCTCGTCCGGCACGACAAGCTGGCACGGTCCCTCTTCCTTTATCTGCCACTCGAACGGCGCCGCCGCACTAAAGGCGGCTGGCAGCGCCGCCGCAAAAACCAAGCATTTGAGAACGCGCTTCATCTTCGTTTTCCTTTGTTATTTCGTCACGCGCCATTTGGTGGCCATGAGCGCCGGCTTCTCCTTGGCCTCCGGCGGCTGGTAGTAAACGGTGAGGATCGTCCCGTCCGCCAGCACGCAGGATGAGGGGTAGCCGAGATCGCCGTTGTGGCAGGGCGCGAGGATCACCTCGTTCTCCACATCCCACGTGGCGCCGCCGTCGTCTGAAATCGCGGCGTATTCGCCGAAAGCTGTCGGCTGCGCGTAACGGCGCCCGTAAACGTTCACGAGCTTGCCGTCTGGCAGTCGCACGATGTGCGGCGGCAAACCGAGCATTTCCGTCTGCTTCATCGGGCTCCACGTCCTGCCGCCGTCGGTGGAAACCGTCTGTCGCAAGCAGCAGTCCGGCCCGTGGTAGCGGACGAGCCCGACAAGCGTTCCGTCGGGAAGCTCGATCGCGTTAGGCTCGTGGAACATGTGCGGCTTCGAGTTCTCGCCGTTAATGTCCGGCACCTCGGGGCAGAGACAAACCCAGCTCGCGCCGAGATCCGTCGAACGCCACGCGCTGATGATCGTGCGCCCGGCATCCGCCGCGCCGGGCTTCGCCGCCTTGAACGTGCGCCCGAGCTGGAGCAGCGAGCCGTCGCTCAGCAGGACAGGGCCGTGCGGCGTGTGGCTCAAGTCCTTCATCTTCTCGGGCTTCGACCACGTATGCCCGTCGTCTTTCGAAATCATGCGGTAGTAACCGAGAGCCTTGCGGCGCGTGTCGTCCGGAATTTTCTCGTCATGGCGCTGCCACCAGTAACGCGGATCGTCGCGTGGCAATTTCTGATCGATGAACTTTTTTGTGCGGTAGGCGGTGGAGGTGAAGTAGGTGACGAGCAATGTGCCGTCGGGCATCTGCACGATGCCCGCGTCGCGGTCGTCGATAGGCCCGTTCGCGATCGTTATCGGTTCGCTCCATGTTTCCCCGCCGTCTTTCGAGCGGACGAGCTGCACCTTGCCGAAAGGGCACACGTGCGCCTCGCGGTCTCCAGAAAAGACGGCGATGATGTCTCCGCTCCGGAGACGGCAAACCGTCGGCCATCCGATGTAACGATCCTCCTGCCTGCAGATCGTCCGCGTCCAGAGGATTTCCGCGCGCGCCTGATGCCGCGGCGCCTCGCGGAGCATCTCGCTAGGCCCGCCCGGAGGCAGTTTAACGCCCGCAAGCGGTTCTAGCCGCACTAGCGGAAGCCTGCCGGCGAAGGTGTAGCCGCCCAGCGAGCCTAGATGCAGTGGATTACTGTTGGAGAAATCAAACTCTCCGGCGTATGGGTAACTGCCTCTTTCCTGACCGTCAATAAAGATGCGCACGAACTCCGGCGTCACGTAGATCTCGAGCAGGTACTCGCGCATAGACTCGAACCCGGCCGGGAAGACGTAGTAATCCGGCTCGATGCCCTTGATGTCAACCAGCAGCGCGCCGTCCTTGCGCACCATCACGCAGTAACCGTCTTGAAAATTGTTGCCTTTGCAGAACAAGTTCGCGTGGTTGGACCGCTCGCCGATCTTGTCGAGGTCGCACGCGAAGCGCACCGTGGCCTCGAAGCCGCCGGGAAACGCGTACGCCGGATCGTGCGGCACCGCCAGCTTGAGGGCTTCCCCTCCGGGATTTTCCCATTCGAACGCCTGCGCGGACAACACCGTTGTTAGCGCGGCCAGCATCGTCATCATGATTTTCGGCATTTTAATCAATTCACTCTCTCATTCATGCACGTCGATAAAGGTCTCGCAGGCCCGCAGAACAAGCGCGCGGTTTTCCGCGGGCCCGATCTCCACGCGGTTTTCGCCGGGACGGAAGGCGGATACCGGGAAAGTGCAGCGGCTCGAGCAGGCGGACTGCGTCTTATCCGGCAGCCAGACCGCGTTCGATTCGTCGCTGACCGCGAGCGGCGCGGCGCCGTTGAACCGGATCGTCTCTTTGAGATCCTCGGGGACCAGACCGTTAAAGGCAAAACGGGTAGCGAGCGTCGCGCCTTCGGGCGCGGGAGCGCCTGCGCGGAACGTCACAGCGCGTTTCACGTCGAGCGGCACGGGAACCTGAAACCCGCGTTGGCCGGGCACGGAGTTCTCGCGGTAGGTGGAAGGGTATGCCCGTGAGCGCGCCGCGACCGCCTGCGGCACGAGCCCTTGGGTCAGCAGCGCGTCCCACACGCCGTTAGTCTTTGGGATTACGAAGAGGTTGAAGAGATACACGCCCGGCGCGCCTTCCGCGTGCATCGCGTCCGCGAAGCCTCGGTATTCCGCGGCGGTGAGGTTCTGCCGGATGCCGCGCCCGCCCTCTTTCACCACGCCGCTGTCGAGACCGGGCAGGATCATAACGTCCGGATTGACGGCGCCGATGCGCACCTTCCAGTCCGCGTACGGCAGCGCGTAGTCGGGCGTGACGAAAAAGTTGCAGGGCACGATCATGTCGACACTGCCGTCCTTCGCCCACGCGACGACATCGAGACCGATCGCGAGCGCCCCGTCGATGTCGGTCGGCACGCGCGCGCCCACGCGCACCTTATGACCGAGGCGCCGCGCGGCTGCGTCCGCGAGCTTTCGCGTTTCGCGCATGAACTCCGTGATGAAACGCGCGTCCTCGCGTTCGCGCCCGGGCTTCAGGTGGCTGGGAAAGCGCATCCAGTCCAGCTCGATCCCGTCCACGTCGTAGCCGTCCGCGAGGTCTTTCACAAAAGAGAGGTGGAAGTCGCGCACCTCTTGGCGGGCGTAGTCGAAGGCGGCGTCGCTCCAGTTGCGTCCGGCGCTGCCGGGGACGCGGCGGTATTCGGGATGATCTCGCCAGAAGCGGCTCAACCCGCCGTAGGTGGGCCTGTGAACGTCGTGGACATCGTTCATGCGCATTGAAAACCAGGGCGAGACCCCCTTCTCGCGGCAACGCGCCGACCAGACGCGGTAGGGATTGACGCCCGCCTCGTGCAGCGCCTTCATCGCGCGAGCCTTACTGGAAGGGCTCACCTCGGGTTCGTCCAAGGCGAGCCACCACGGCTCGAAGCGCGTGGCGGGAATGTTGCAGCGCATCGCGTTCGGGCACATGAAGAAATGCGTCACCGGGCCGCGGCACACTTCGTCGATATACGCGCGGTACTGCGCCTCCGTGCGGACAACGCCCATGAAATGGCTGTCGTCCTCGTTGAACGCGAGCACGCTGCCCGGGCTCCCGGCGAGACCGGCGGACGCGGCTGACAGCGCCGCGGCGATCAGGACACAGAGCGTAGAGATGTTGATATGCCGGTTCATAATACGTTAAAACTCCGCGCCGGACGAACGCGCCCGACACACTTTTACAGAAGTGCTAACAGTTTAGGGCAAACCGGGAAAGAAAACGTTCAATATTTTACAATTGTAATATATTGACCATGACCGCGCGCCTCGGGCATGACCGGCCGCCTGCGAAATCGATTCTGATCTCGGTCTAGAGGCGATCACAACTGCAGGGGTGCGGCAAGGCGCACCCCTGCCACCCGGAACTCTCCGGCCTCCGGCTGTCAGACTCCCCAGCGGTCTTCGCCGTATGCGGCGATCCACTCCTTCGAGAGCTTCACGGCGGGGACATCGAGCGCCGCGGCGAAGGACGGATGGAAGATGAGCCCGGTCACGGTCTTGTCCGCGAGAAACCCGCGCGCGAAGGCAAGCTGCCGCTCCATCCTGTCCGCGGCGACGGGCGCGCCGAGCGTGAAGTCCCACATGTAGAGGCCGAGGAGCAAATCCTTGTCCGGCCCGATGAACTCGCGGCAGCGCTTCACGGAATCGGCCATGGTGCCGATGTTCGCGCTGCGCCAGAACCAATAGCTCGTCTCGTCACAAAGGTCTAGCTGCGGCTTGAAATGGCTTTTGAGGCCGTCCTGGTCCGAATAGAGCACCACCGAAAGCCGCAGGCCGCGCTCGTGAACCTGTCCGCTGATCTTCTTCAGGTCGTCGAGCGACTGGTTGAGATTCTTAGAAACGAAATAGTCGTCAAGAAAACATCCGGTCAGGTTCGGCATCTTCGGCTGCAGTTCCTCGAAGGCGATCTTCATCTTGTCCCACACCGTCCCGGACGCTCCGTCCGTGATGCCGAAAGATATCCGCTTCATCGACTTGAACTGGTCGAAGTAATTTCCCCACGGATGTTTCGGCATGTTGCCCCACCGGATCACGCAGTCGTTCGGGATGCCCATCAGGCGGCAGCCCTCGGCCTGCTCGACGGTCGGGCCGGGCCAAGTCTGCCCTTTCTTCACAGCTTGTTTGCTCATCTCGGCGTGATGACCCCACATCCAGAGCCGGTCACGGATGGTCTTCCCGTAGAACGTCTTCTCCCCGCAAATAGAGCTGCATCCACCCGCGAGCGCCGCCGCTCCCGCCATCCTCAGAAAATCCCGTCTGTTAGCAGTCATGTCGTCTCCCCTTCCCCCTTTAATCGTCCGCGTCTCAGCATCCATCCCCGAACGCGGCGGGTGAACGGACTTCCCCGCCGGCGCCCCTTTGCCATTTCGACAAATCACTTCTTTAAAAATAACAAATAGTAATATCGACCGCCAGCGGCAAAAAAGGGCGCAGGGGGCCGAGGGAGGTTATGCAACACGCAAACGTGTTGTGACGCGCACTCACTTGCCGACGGCATCCGCGCGCTCCAGCCGGGCCACAAAACCGCCTTGCGGCTCAAGCGTTAAAATCACTGCATCGCTTCCTGATAGCGTCTGCTGCGTGAAATCCATTTCTGTTGCCCGTCCGGGCACATCTTTGAAACAGGCGGCCGTCATTGACTGCCACCCTGTGAAACTCGGCGAGAAAGTTGCGATCTGCATTCGCGTCGTACCGTTCGCCATCGCCACATACCAGACATCTCCCTTGCGCCGTGCCATGGCCGCCAGCTCGCCGATCCGGCTGCCGTCCAGCACCCTGGTCTCGTCCCATTCCGTCGGCAGCGACCGGATGAACCTCACGGCCGCCAACAAGTTGGGATCGTCCAGCAACAGCCGCGGTTCG
The DNA here is from genome assembly GCA_028707675.1 of Kiritimatiellia bacterium. Lineage (GTDB taxonomy): Bacteria > Verrucomicrobiota > Kiritimatiellia > RFP12 > UBA1067 > JAQVQN01. Next base: position 6,312 of record JAQWAM010000025.1, read on the forward strand.
CACTCCAGCAGCAGCAACGGTGAAGTAATCAGCACGCCCATCGCCAGCCGGTGAGTGCGGGTGATCTCGCCCTGTCTCTTGAAATCAAACGGCCGGTATGCGGCATGGCCCGCCAAAAAACGCGTGAACGGCAACGCGGCGTTGTTGGCCGCAGACAAGTCGGGCGGAATGCTGCCGCGCGTCAGTTCGTTGGGATAGGTGCAAGGCGAACCAGCCGGACACTGTCCAAGGTTCAGGTTGACCAGCATACGCCGCAACGCCGCCTCGTGCAGCACACGGCCGGCCAGCGCCGCGTCCGATGACGCGCGCGCTAAGGAAAAATCAACTTTGACGCCGACAGCCCCCGCAGACTGCAGCTTGTCCAAGAAGGCTTTCAGAACCGCATACCCGCCCTCCGGCGTTCCCAGTTCCGCCGCATGCCGCGCCGCAAATATACCTACACCCTTATCGCGGGCGTAATCGCATAAATCCCGCAGTATCCCCCACGCGTCCGCGGCCTTGTCCCACCCGGCTTCCAAAGTCGCGTATTCGCAGCCTAGCGAGGCGGCATCGTCGACCTTTGCGGCATACGCGAAACTTTCACGCCCGGCGTCATCCGGCCCGGTCGTGATCCGAACGCTGCGGCCGCCTCTGACCCAATCGCCGCCGCCAAACAACTCCGGATCAGGCGGCGGCGCCAAATGGTTCAGCAAATCGTTGTTGACCAGATCGTCCAACGTCCGCGACAGCATGACCGCGCGCCAAGGCATTTCGATTACGCCTGAAGTCATTATGCCTTCTTCATCAATCAGTTGGCCGCTGATGCTGCCGCCTTCGCCAGCCCGTAGCCGCATGGCACCGTACGCACCGCACGGCATCACATCCATTAGCGCCGCATAACCTTGCGACAGCGGCAGTTCCACCACCAGCGGCAGCTCCGCCTGCCACCCCGGCGCCATGCCCGACAGTTCATCCACAAACGCGTTAGTCCATGCGCCACCGTCGTGCGGGCCGGCCGCAAACCAGACGCGGCTGCCTGAAGGCCAGCGCCATCCGGCAGTCTCCGCGTCCACCTTCCGCTCGCCCGCGCCGGGCACCAGAATGCGCCACGCGAAACCCTCGGAACAGACAAACGCCTGCAAACCGTAGTTAACGCCGGCAGCGGTCTCAAGGTAATACAGCGCGCGGTTCGCGTTCATGTCCGCCTTCGCGTGAACGCCCCGCACAGGATAACGTGCCGTCTCGTCGCGCAGACGCAGGGGGCTAAGCCGCTTGAGATTGCCCAGATCCCGCCCGTCCACGGTGATTCCCAGCGGCGCGAACCACACCACATCCGTCTCGCGGGTGCCGACCTTATAACACAACTGCCCGCCATCACTGACCGCGATTTCGGCATACACATCGCCTGCAGGACTCGTCAGACGGAAAATTTCGCCATGCGCAACTCCCGTCAGCCAGCACAACGCCGCCACAGCAATCAGCCCGGGCCATACCGCCTCAAAACAACCTGTCATTCGCAACCCTTTAGCCCTGAACCCTGACACCCTGGACCCTTTTTTATGCCCTGGCCGTAATTCTGCGAGAGCCTCCTCAGAAGAACACTTTGGCCAGCCTCAGTATGCCTTGTTTCCACGGGACGCGGTGGGAAATGCCGGAAGCCTCTTTGAACATGTCAAGATTCTCCACATACCAGCGGTAATTCCTCACCAGCGCGTCTTTGTTGGAGTGCTTAGGCGCGTATCCCAGCACCTTCTCGGCCTTTTCAATGCTGACGAACGAGTCTTCGCAGGCGGTCTCATACACCCACTTGTACAGCGGCGACAAACGCAGCATCTCCAGGAAACGCAGCGTCCAGATCATCGGCGCCGCCGGGAACCCGATGATCCGCTTGCCGTGCCCGGCCTCGTCCAGCACCGCCTGATAATCCTCGCCCATCGTGGTGAATTCTTTCGCGCCGATGTTGAACGTGTCGTTAACCGCCGCGCCGTCCAGTGTCAGCGTCAGCCAGATCGCCTCGCAGAGATCCTCCACATCCAGCAACTGGTAGCGGTTGCGACCGTTACCGATCATCGGGAAATTATGCCCGGTGTGGGCCCAGTCGTAAAACAGCGCGAAGACCCCCAGCCGCTCGGGGCCGATGAACGACTTGGGGCGGATGACCGGAACGCAGAGCCCCTGCTCACGCGCTTTGAGGCACTCTTCCTCTGCCAGTATCTTGGCTCGTCCGTACGGCCCCACCCCCACCAGCTTATCATCCTCAAAAAGCGGATGGTGATCCGGTATGCCGTAAACCGCTGTTGAAGAGATCATCACAGCGCGTTCCGAGCCCGCCTCGCGCGCGGCTGTCATCACGTTGCGCGTGCCGTCCACGTCGGTGGTCATGATGTCGTGTTCAGAATAGAGCGGCAAGGCCGCGGCGGCATGCACCACCCACGTCACTCCGTCCATCATCCCGCGCACGGCGGACATGTCGCGGATGTCGCCGACCAGCGTTCTGACCCGATCCTTTTCGGGATAATCGAACGGCACCAGATCGATCGAACGCACGTCCTTGACGCCCTTGCGGAGCAAGTGCCTGATCAGGTTTATGCCTAAAAAACCGCTGCCGCCTGTCACCAAAACCGTCTGATTCATTGTGCTTCCCCTTACCTATAACTTCAAGCTGATTAAGATTAGGATTAGGATTAAGATTAGGAAAAATGGAGACTTTTCGTAATCGTAATCT
>JAQWAM010000026.1 GCA_028707675.1 Kiritimatiellia bacterium
CGACGATCACGGTTGACCTCGGGAAGATCCATGCGAAATCGGTTCGGGAACTCATGTCCGGGAAAGCGGCGGGCGTTGACGGCGGCGCATTTTGGTGGGAGGTTCCGTCCGGCGACATTGCCGTCTTCGAAATCTTGGAGTGAAGGGAAAATCACCATCAAAGAAATGCGTTGGCTCATTGACTGTTGCGATGATAACGGCAAATGCTTTCGCCAGAACAGAAAGACAAATGAACATGAAAACGCTTATTGCATGGGTGTTGATTATAACGGGTTCCGTGACATGTGCGGGCCCCGCCGTCTACACCCATTACATGAATCCGCGGACGCATCCGGACGACGCGCGCCGCGACTCGAAACCGCCGACGTGGGAGTCGCTCGGCAACAAGACCCATTTCATGGCGCTCCGGCACGCGACAGCGGAGAACTTCAAACGCTACATCGACGAAGACCAACTTGGCGATTTTGTCTGGGCGTACTGGGGTTACTTCCTTAAGAACGAGCAGCAGCTTGATGGTTTCATCCGGGATGTCAAAAAGCGCAACGCCTATGTTCTCGACACTTACGCGTTTCTTCCCGGAACCGGGGATGCGCTCCACGGCAACCGCAATGAGTTCTTCATGCCTTCCTGGGCGAAACAGAAGCTCGAATCAGAACTCGGCGAGCACTGGCTCGGCATGGACAACGGCGAGCAGGACGGGCTCTACATCGCCGCCTATGCCAGAGCGGTGGAACCTTCAAGCCGTTCACGCTATGCTCAGTACTTGAACTTTCAGCGTCACTTCGAATCGATGCACTGGCACCTCGGCAACCGCATGTCGACTCTGGTGTCGCTCACCTACGGACACTACTTCCTCAAGGAGAACTGCTATCTCATGATCGGCGCCGAGACAGCCCAGATGCTTCCCAATGCCCAGATGTACTACTCGTTCATCCGCGGCGCCGGCAAGCAATACGGGGTGCCGTGGTGGGGTAACGTCTCCACCTTCAACCGCTGGGGATATAAGCAGTATCCTAAGAACCCGAAGGATGAGGACATCGGCAAACGCGGCAAAGCGCATCCGCTCAACGGCACCTCGCTCGCGCTGCAGAAAAAGCTTATGATGGCGCAGATCTTCTACAATTCCGCGGCTGTCGGGGTCGAGTGGGGTTATTACATGAAAGACCAGGACGGCAAGGATGTGCTCACGCCCATCGCCAACGTTCACCGCGAATGCCAAAAGTGGCTCCGCGAAAACGGCCAGCCCGGCGTTATGCATGTTCCGGTCGCTGTCCTTTTCGACTTTTTTTCGGGGTGGAAATTCCTGCGTGAAAACTACGGGTCGAATGCCACGGTCTGGGGTAATGTCAACTACGATGAAGGCGACTTTTTTGCCCACGGCGTGATGGACACGATCTACCCCGGATACACGCAGAGCGGCTTCATGCACAACGAGGACGGATTCAGTGTCGAGACGCCCTACGGGGATTTCGCCGATTGTCTGTTGACCGACGCTCCGGTTTGGCTCCTCGACCAGTACGGACTCGTCGTTCTCACGACCAAGATCGAACCCCGCGCTGAAACGGTCGCCAAACTCCGTCAGTACGTGCGGGGCGGTGGTCACCTTGTGATGACCGCCGGTAACGAAAAACGGCTTTTCCCGGAGGGCCTTGGCGCCACCGGGTCCGGCAAGGTGACCGTTCTCCCAGGTAACGACTGGGGCATTGTCGATCAGCCCGTCTGCAGCCTTCCTCCGGGTGCGCCGGACGACCAGAAGATGAAGAACCCTTTTCCGCTGCTTCCCGAGACCAAGTCCGCGTTGGCCGAGGCAATCAGCGAACAGATGGTTTTCGGAACGTCGGAAACGCCTGCGGAGAACGGTCTCTCGCTCGTCACATGCCGCCGCGGAAAAGGCGAGTATACGCTGCTCATCTCCAACAGCACCTGGGAGGAGAAACCGTTTGAGATCGTCTCCTTTGCCGGCAGGATCAAGACGATCGAAGAACTGCCGCTTGACGCGACGGAACTCGACGATCCCGCCTATGTGGTTGACTGCATTGACAAAGGGATCATCGGCAAGAACACGAAGAACACGATTGTTGGTGGTGGTACGCGCGCGTTCCGCGTATTTATCGAGGAGGACGTGCGCGAAATCGCCGAAACGAAGCCGCCGCCGAATCCGACGAGCCGGATGCTCTTTGTCCGCGACCACGACAACGCGATCGGCACGATCAAGGAGGCGATTCTCCGCCGCCCCTCGTTCTTCCAGCAGTACGGCGGCGTGATGATCGACTGGCGCTATCTCGCGGGCCGGTCGAAGGAGGACATCGAGGAACAGGCAAACTGGGTAAAACTGCAGCAGCTCGATGTGGGTGTCGATTTCGGCAGCGGCTTTAATCTTTATCCAGACCTCCGCATTGTTACCAACAATACCTATGAGATCAAGAAAAGCTGGCGCAAGATCGATGACGTTCTCGATAAGATGGCGATTCTGGGGGCAAAGACCTTGGTCGTCACCCTGCATCAGCGCGGGTTCGGCCTCACGGCCGCGGAATTTGAAGCCCAGTTCACAGCGGGGCTCAAGCTCCTCGCGCAGAAGGCCGGCGCCAAAGGGATTACGGTTTATTTTCGGAACGCGCAACGCCGCGGATATCCATCCGACTACGAGACCTCCGACAAGTTCGTCGCCGCGGTGGCGGAGCCTAACTTCAAGCCGGCGTTCGCGATTGCCGCCGACGCTTTGGAGAAAAACCGGACCTTAACCGCGGCTGCCGAGCGCGCAGCCAACGCGCATGCGGAGCTGGTTTATCTCTCTGTGCCGGTAAAGGGCTTTGCCGGTCAGCTCGAAACACCTTTTGGACGTCTCGCCGAAGCCACGGATCAAGCCAACTTTAGCAAGGCTCTTTCGATCGTGAAGAAGTCCGGAGCCAAGGTCATCTTCGCTTCGTTTTATTCTGATTGCAACGAAGAATACCGCGATCTCGAACTATACGAAAAGGCAGAATGAACTACCCGATAAAAATGCTGACGATGTTTTTGACCGCGTCCACCGTAGTTTTACCTCTGGCGGTAGTGTCTGCCGCCACATCGTTCGTCCGCGAGAAGGCGGGGTCGATTTGGCAGGACGGACTCTTCATTGGCGACGGTGCGACCGCCGCGATGGTTTACGCCCCCATGCATCTCGAGTGGATGATCAACCGCAACGACGTCCTTGACTCGCGCGTCTTTGAGTGCGATTACCTGTCGCACGACAAGGTGATGGCGTGTGTCGCCACGAACGACGGGCGTTCCGTCGCTTTTCTCAGGGTGGCGGAGCGTCCCTCCATCAAGGGGCCTGCGGATGGTGACCGTCTGACCCTGTCGATGTCCGCGGCGATCCTGCGCGTACGGTTCTGGAGTGGCGTAGGTTGGTCGATGCCCTCCATCCCGGCGACGCGTCAGGAACTAGACACACGGACGGGCGAGCTTTCCTCGAAGATGACCTCGCCGTTCCTCACGCCTGAGGCGCTCTCGTTCATCGAGCGCTCTCGAGACGTGATGGTGGTGGACATTGGCGACCCGAATGCGCCGGAACGCCATGCTGTGATCGAACTCGCGCGGCCCGAGGATCCGCGGCTTGATGCGTTGCCGTTTGCGTGGCAGGTGTCTGACGGCACCGTCTCATTCACGCAGAAGATGCCTGGAGGCGAGGACTACGCGGTCGCGCTAACCGCTCCCGGCGAGGTACGGACAATCGGCCGAACCGCGCGATTGAACGCGTCCGGGTCTCGCACGCTCTTCCTTGCGGTTCGCACGACCCGCGACGCGGCGGATCCGCGTGGCGCGGCGGTCACTGCGGTCAAGGCGGCGGAAAAGGACGGCTTTGCGAAGGTGCGTTCCGACAACCGCGCGTGGTGGAAAAAGTTTTGGGATAAGGGCGCGCGGGCGGTTTTCTCGAGCGAAGAGACTATTGACACGCAGTGGAACTACGCGCTCTACGCGCTCGCGTCCCAGTTCGGGCGAGCCCCGATGCCAGCTTTGAACGGGCTCACCTATGGGCCTTTGGACGGCGGCAACGCCGGCATTGGATCGCACTGTTATGTTCACGATCAAAACGTGCAGATTCCGATGATGCCCTTCTTCCCGCTTAACCATGCGGGCTTTGTGAAGACGTTTGTCCAGACCTACACGGATGCGATGCCCGAGTTGGAGCGTCGCACGAAGGAGGTTTTTGGGGTTCGTGGCGCTTACTTGCCGCTCAATATGAACCAGTACGGGTTCGAACATCCAATCGCCGACTACCGTTACACGCTTTGCGGCGGCGCGTATTCGGGACTCGTCCTTGCGCAGGCGTGGTGGTATTCGCACGATGAGCAGATCCTCCGGGAGGTTTATCCGCTGCTCAAAAAGTTCATTCTCTTCTACACTGAGACCATGACCCGGGACGAGCAGGGGATTTACCGCTTCATCTGGTCCGTCCCGCCGGAGATTTTCACGGGCACCAGGGATGAGACCGCGACGATCGCGTGTCTGAAGCCGTGTCTGGAGGTCGCGGTCGAAGCGGCGACGCGTTTCAAATGCGATCCGGAAGAACGCAAGCTTTGGAAGGATATTCTGGCGCACTATCCCGCGACCGCGAAACACTCTGAGGGCGGATGGTGGTGCGGACCGGAGATTCCGGACGATCATTACATGTACGGCGGGCATCTCTTTTATCCGTTCTTCCCGTCCGAAGCCGACACCGATGTCGAGACCGCGAAGAAGACGCTTGATTACGCATGGAAATACGGGGTCGAAATCTCCTATGAAACCCCTGAGCCTCATCCAGTGCATGAATGGAGCGCACTCTACATCGGCATGGCGACGACGCGCCTCTACGGCGGCGAAAAGGGCTGGAAGGCGCTTACAGACTTTTACGACGGTTTCGCGAAGCCGAACGGAGTCTTTTCACACAACCCGATCATCATGACCGATTTGACGCGCGAGCAGGCGCTTGAGAATGTCAAGAAGGCGCCGAAACTCATTCGGCGCAACTACTACGGCAAGTTAGGCGGTTATGGACGCCGCGGTCCAAACGACCTCACCTACAATCCGGACAGCAAGGCGCTTGTCGCACCCGTGCTTGAAGGAGGCGCTGCGTTTCTCATGCTTGCGTCCGAAGCGCTCTGCCAGAGCTGGGGTGGCGAGATACGTATTTTCCCGTCCGTCCCGAAAAACTTTTCCGGACGGTTCGAGAATTTCCGTGTTCGGGGTGGGTACACCGTATCGGCGGAGATGAAGAACGGCACAGTCGTCGATTTCGTTTTGAAAGGCGCAAGCAAAGGCGACAAGATCAAGATCAGTTGTCCGACAGACCCCGATTTCGTGCAGCTTCCCGGCGAGCCGGCGTGGAAAAAGCCGATTGGAACCGGCCCTTTCCCCGACGCGCTCTCGGCATTCGTCTTTCGCAACTGGACGCTTGTTCCGGCGGAAACGCTCGCCGCCGCGGTTGGCGCGACAGCGGCTGACATCCGCCGCATCGCCGCTGAGATGGGACTCGATCCGCTCTCCAAGGTGCCGTCCGAATGGAAGCGCGGCGGTTATGTCACGATCCTCCGTCGTAACTGGCAGATTTTACCCTATCCGCAGATCATGGCCGTAACCGGAATGTCCCGTAAGGAACTGCGCAACGCGCTCATGTATGACGACTTTCTCCTCAGTAAAATGGGCAGTGACAAACCTGCGGCGGAGCCGATCGTCTATTCCGCTGATTACGATGCGGCAGGACGCAAGGCGCGGCTGAATCTCAAGAAAATCCTCGATGATGAAGGGGTTAAAATTGTCGACACCCGGGAAGAGCCGCGCTTCGCTTTCATGCATCGTCTCGCCGAGGTGCCGGAAACGATGAAGGGCGGCGCGAAACAGCAGGCGGGTGACGCGCGGTTTCAGCGAAAGCTCATCTTTCCCTATTGTGCGGATTACGGCGACGTGCTCGATGATGCGGATGCGGCGAGCTGCAGCGAAGGCCTCATTGCCCGGCTTGCCGAGTGCGGTGTGGATGCGCTCTGGTTTCATGTCGTTCTGGCGACGCTTTCGACGGATCCGAACTATCCGGAATGGCGCGACGAAGCATCGCGCCGTCGCGCGACGCTGCAGAAGCTTGTGGACCGCGCAGCCAAATACGGTGTGAAGATATTTCTGTACATTAACGAGCCGCGCTCGCAGCCGGGTTCGTTCTTCGACATCCCGGGGCGTGAAGGAATGCGCGGTGCCGTTGAGCCGCGAGGCGCGGGTTATTACGCGATGTGCACGGAAGATCCCGCGACGCTCGCGTGGCTTGAAGGAAGCCTCAAGAGTCTTTTCACCGAAGTGACGGGGCTCGGCGGTGTCTTCACCATTACGATGAGCGAGACGATGACTCACTGCGCGTCGGCATTCAAGGGTCCGCAACAGACGTGTTCGAAATGCAAGGACAAGCCGTACGAATATTTCGTCGCCAAAGTCAATGCGGCGATTGTTCGCGGCGTCAAGGCCGGCAATCCCGCAGCCGAAGTCTGGTATTATGACGTGGGTTGGGAGGTGGACGGGGTCGACGAGCGCGTCATCCCGATGCTGCCGAAGGACGGCAAGCTCCTCCTCTGGAGCGAGAAGTACTTGCCGTTTGAGCAGGCGGGGAAGATGCGCAAGGTGACGGAGTACTCGATTTCGCATCCGGGGCCCGGTAATCGGGCGCTTGGACTCTGGAAAGCGGCGGCGGACGCCGGGCTCGGTTGTGTCGCGAAGCTACAGGTCTCGTGCTCGTGGGAGCTGAGTTCTGTGCCGTATCTGCCGACCATGGATCTTGTCGTCGAACACGCATACAACCTCTCCGGCACGCCGGTGGACAGCGTCATGCTCTCTTGGTCACAGGGCGGATACCCGTCGCCCAACCTCATGCTTTTCAATGAGTTCCGAAAAGGGGATTCCAGCGAGATCGTGTTGGATCGTGTCGCGCGAAAGCGCTACGGTAATGCGGCTGACGCAGTGCGCGCGGCCTGGACTGCCTACAGTGACGGGTTCCGCAACTATCCGATCGAGTGGCAGACCGTCTACTACGCGCCAGTGCAGATGGGACCCGCGAATCTCCTTTACGCGAAGAAGACTGATTGGCCCGCGACGATGGTCAACACGCCTTACGACGATTTTGAGCGGTGGTCAGGCGGGTATGCGGACAACCGCCGCGGATGGATAGAGCAGATGAGGCGTTGCGCCGAAGGATTCGAAAAGGGTGATGCGCTCTGGAAGGATGTCGTTGCGCGGTGTGAAGGCGCGGCGAAACAAATCGCCGCGGACGAGGCGGTGATCTTCCGCGCGGCGACGCTTACGCTCAAGACTTGTGTTGACCAGGCTGAGTTTATCCTGGCGCGCGACCGCGGCGACAAGGATGAGATGACGCAACGCGCCGCAGCGGAATGCGCGACGGCCAAGGAGATGCTGGAGCTTGTCCGGAGAAACAGCGCGCTCGGCTATGAAGCATCCAACCGTTATATATACGTCCCGAACGATTTTCTCGAAAAAATCCTCAACTGCCACGATGTTATCAATTTCAGGCCTTTATTTCCCGGATCGCTACCGGCTCATTGAATACCTTTACCAGCTCTGTCAAAGGAAATTGCCAGCCAGACCGATCAAACACCGCCGCCGCGGCGTTCCAGCGGCTCATCGGGGTTCACCCCATAGCGTCTCCGCCGGTCACGCCCGGCGGGACATCCGCCTCCGGTCAGCCGCATCTCGATACGCTGCAGCCATTTCGCCCAGCCGACCCCGGCGCGCGCCCGGGTGCAGACCGGACAACGCGTCTCGCAAAATTCCGCATCCAGTTTCATAATTTCTTAGACCCCTGTCCTCATTTTACGCCGGTCAGCTTGAACACCCACGCGTGCTCGCAGGGGACTTCCTTCGCGAGCAGCGGCGGCACCGTGATCCGCATGCCGTCCTGAACCTTTTCCCAGCGGAACGTCTTGTCCGTGCCGAGCAGACAGACGCGCGCCCCGGATTGCGGGACGACGCCCTTGAGCAAAAGCCCGCCGTCGGGCAATTTCGGGACAATGGCATAGACTGCGCCGCCCTTCGTTGTGAAGAACACCTCCTTCACCGCCATGCCCGGCTCCGGGCAGACCGTCTGCTTCAGGAGAAAATCGCCTCCGACATACGTAAGTTTCTTCAGCTTCTTGTATTCCTTGCCATCCATCCGCTTGCCGTCAGACCATTGGACCATTGTCCGCCACTTGCGCGTGCCGTAGATGGCCTCGCCGTTGACTTTGAGCCACCGGCCCATCTGCAACAGCCGCTCCTGCATGATCGGCGGGATCTTCCCGGTGCTGTCGGGCCCGATGTCCAGTAGCAGGTTGCCGCCGTGGCTGACGATATCCGCCAGCATCAGGATGAGCACCTGCGCGGAGTTGTAGTCATGCACATCCTCGTTGCGGTTATAGCCGAACGAGAATCCGATGCCGCGGCACTCCTCCCACGGTCCCGCGAACGTCGTGCCGGAGTTGTATTCGGTGGTGGGATAGCCATGCTTGAGACGGCAGTTCTTGCCCCAGCGGTCGTTGATCAGCACCGTGTCCTTGACAGGCGAGTCGTTGTATAGCCACGCGATCAGGTCGCGGCTCTTCCAGAAGGGGTCATCCTCCATCCAGTCGCCGTCGCCCCAGAGGATATCCGGCTGATAGCGCGTCACCAGTTCCTTCACCTGCGGCAGGAAATGCTCGTTCACGAACCGCCCGCGCTGCGCCGCGTTCGTCCAGAGCGGGTTGTACCACTCGAACAGCGAGTAATAGAGGCCGAACTTCAACGGCGTCTTCTCCAACGCCGCCTTAAGCTCGCCGATGAGGTCGCGCTTCGGGCCGGCGTCCATGCTGTTCCACGGGCGGCCAAACGCCTTGTTCGCGTGCTGGTTCGGCCACAGGCAGAAGCCGTCGTGATGCTTGCTCGTCAGCACTATATAGCGCGCGCCCGAGCGCGCGAACAACTCCGCCCACGCGGCTGGGTCGAAGTCCTGGGCC
>JAQWAM010000027.1:0-5648 GCA_028707675.1 Kiritimatiellia bacterium
GATGAAACGGCTGCTGAGGAAGATGATCATGGCCGCGATGTTCCAGTCCTGGGCGCGTTCGGCCGTGAAGCCGCAGTTGCGTCCGGCGTATTGGATGATGTAGGTCCAGCAGGTGATCTGGGCGGCGACATAGAAGGTCTGGGCGATCACGCCACCCGTCCAGTTCCTGTTGCGGAAGAGGCGTTTTGCCGACTCGATCGGGTGGATATGTTCGGTCTTCGGCTGCGAAGGTATTTTGCTGAACAGGAAGACGAAGAAAAACACGGCGACGACAACGCCGAGAATCACATAAGGATTACGGATGATCCCGATGTCGTGGGTCTTCATGGCGGCGTAATCGAGCTGGCCGGCGGGAGACAGCACGAAAGCCTTGACCGCGTCGGAGATGTTTTCCTGAGGCACGCCTTGCGTATTCAGGGAGGCGGTGATCTGCGCGAAGTATTTTTCCGCCCGCAGGTTGCGCAGCACCAGCTTGCTGGCGACAACCATGCCGAGCAACGAGCCCATGGGGTTGAAGGCCTGTGCCAGATTGAGGCGGCGGGTGGCTGTGGAGGGGTCGCCCATCGACAGGATGTATGGGTTGGCGGTGGTTTCAAGAAACGCCAGGCCGAAGGTCAGAATGTAAAGCGACACCGGGAACCAGAAGAAATTCTCGGTGACGGCGGCAGGCAGGAACATCAGGGCGCCGAACGAATAGAGGGCGAGGCCGACGAGGAGACCGGACTTGTAGGAGAACTTGCGGATGAAAAGCGCGGCCGGTATCGCCATGGTGGCGTAACCGCCGTAAAAGGCGAACTGCACCAGCGAGCTTTCGGTGTTGCTGATCTCCACGAAGATCGCCTTGAAGGCCGCGACCATCGGGTTCGTGATGTCGTTCGCGAATCCCCACAGGGCAAAAAGCGTGGTTGTAAGAATAAACGGGAAAAGCATGGTCTTGGGCACCACGGCTGTTTTCGCTTGGGCGTCAAGGTTTGTCATAACATGCCTTCTTTGTTAGTTGATTGGTTGCCCGAGGATTTCATCTGCGGGAAAAGGATCACGTCGCGGATGACCTCCGTGCCGGTCAGCATCATCACCAGCCGGTCGATGCCCAGTCCCAATCCGCCGGTGGGGGGCATGCCGTGCTCCAGGGCCAGAATGAAATCCTCGTCGATCTTCTCGGTGTCATCGCCGGCCTGGTCCGCCAAGGCGGCGCGCTGCTCGAACGGGTCGTTCTGCTCGGTGTAGCCGGGACAAAGTTCCTTGCCCGCCACCACGAACTCGAAGACGTCCACGAGACCGGGGTCGTCCTCGCAGGTTTTGGCCAGCGGCACGAACTGGCGCGGCAGGCGGGTGACGAAGGTCGGCTGGCGCAAGGTTTTCTCGACGGCCTTGCCGTAAACCTCGTGGGTGATCATAAGGCGGTCCCAGGCCGGGTCGGTCTCCACGCCCTTGGCCTGCGCCCGGGCGCGCGCCTCTTGCGGCGTGAGGTCGAACCAGTCCGCGCCCATGACCTCCCGGACCGCGTCGTGATAGGTGACCTCGCGGTAAGGCGGGGTAAAATCCAGCGCTTCCTTGGCTTCGCCGTATTCGACCGTCATCGAGCCCAGAACCGTGCGGCACAGGTGTGGCAGCAGACCCTCGATCAGGTTCTGCATCGAGGCGCGGTCGCCGAAAGCCTCGTAGACCTCCAGCACGGTGAACTCCGGGTTGTGGGTTCGGTCGATGCCCTCGTTGCGGAAATCCTTGCCCAGTTCGAAGATCTTGTCGAAGCCGCCCACGATCAGCCGCTTAAGGTACAGCTCGGGCGCTATGCGCATGACCATCTCGGTGTCGAGGGCGTTGTGGCGGGTGAAAAAAGGTTTTGCTGCGGCGCCGCCGGCCTGCGGCTGCATGACAGGTGTCTCGACCTCGACGAAGCCGCGCCCTTGCAGGAAGGCGCGTATTTCGGACAGGATGGCGCTGCGCTTATTGAAGCGGTCACGCGACTCGGTGTTCATCATCAGGTCCAGATATCGTTTGCGATATCGGTCTTCGACATCCTGCAGCCCGTGGTACTTCTCCGGCGGCTGCATGATCGCCTTGCTCAGGAAAGTCCACTCATGCACCTCTATGGTCGGCTCGGCGGTGCGGGTGGTGAATAGTCGGCCTTTGACGCCGATGAAGTCGCCGAGGTCCAGATACGCGAAAGCCTCGAAAGCCTCGGGCGTCAGAAGATCCTTCTTGATGAAGATCTGGAAGCTGCCGGTGCCGTCGCTGAAGGTGGCGAAGGATGCCTTGCCCATGCGTCGCACGGTCATCAGGCGCCCGGCCGCGCTTACGGTCTTGTCCTCGGAGAAATCACGCCGGATGTCAGACAGCCGCACGCGGTTGAAAGCGCGGCTGGAAGGCTTGAAGCCCAATTCATGCAGTTTCTTCAGGTTGGCGATACGCTGATCCCGGTACTCATTGCTCGAAAGAGCCTGCTCGTTTGACATCTGTGCTGATTCCTTCCGCTAAATGGTCTTACACTCTACCAAAAACCGCGGCGGGTGTCATTGCCGCAGTCCGTAATTCCACCGGGCGACACGCGGCGTTTCCGGCAGGCCGCGCAGCAGATCTGTCACGGTGCCGGTTTGACCTGGCAGAATCAGCCCCGGCAGGAGGTCTGAGAGTGGCTGCAGCACGAAACGCCGCAGGTGGGCGCGCGGGTGGGGCAAGGTCAGGACGGGTGTTGCCAGCGTGATCTCGCCGTGGCAGATGATGTCGATGTCGATATTGCGCGGTAGGTTCGGGCAGGCGCCGCGGCGTCGGCCCATGGCACGTTCAACGGCGTGGACGGCTTCGGATAAAATGAGGGGCGGCAGGCTGGTCTCGACAATGACGGCCATGTTGAGGTAATGCAGCGCGGCGAAAGCCTCGGGCGCGCCGCAAGGTTCGGTTTCGTATATCGGTGAGGTTGCGGTGACGCGCATGTCCGGGTGGCGGCCGATGAGTCCGCGCGCCTGTTCGAGAGACTGCAGGCGGGCGCCCAGATTACTGCCCAATGACAGCACGGCCTCACGGGCGGGCATTCGGCAAGTGTAATCGGCCTGCACTTTGGCCCTCCGGTCCAATCACACGGGCTCGAAGCCCAGCACATGCCGCATGTTGTAGATGCCCGGCGCGCGGCCGGCCAACCAGAGTGCGGCGCGCAGGGCGCCGGTGGCGAAGGCCTCGCGGCTGCTGGCTTTATGGGTCAGCTCGACGCGTTCCTCGTCGGCCACGAACATGACCGTATGGTCGCCCACCACCGCGCCGCCCCTCAGCGCGTGTATCGCGATCTGGCCTTTGGGCCTTTCGCCGGTGATGCCCTCACGCCCGAAACACGAGACCTCGCCGAGTTTCACACCGCGCCCTTCGGCGAGGGCTTCGGCCATGCCCAGCGCGGTCCCGCTGGGAGCGTCCTGCTTGAGACGGTGGTGCATCTCCACGATCTCGGCGTCATATTCCGGCCCCAAGACGGCGGCCGCGCGGCGCACCAGCTCAGTCAGCAGGTTGACGCCCAAGCTCATGTTCGGCGCCCAGACGACAGGGATCTTTTCGGCGGCGGAGCGCACGGCGGCCTTTTCCCGGTCGGTCAAGCCGGTGGTGCCCAGCACGTAAGCTTGCCGGTATGCCACCGCCTGCCTCAGGTGCGGGACGGCGGCGGTATGGAAGGTGAAATCGATCACGGCCTCGGCGGTTTCCGGCCACTCGGAAGTGTAGCGCAAGTCGCCGGGAATCGAGCCGGGCCTTATGCTCCCCGTGAGGTTCACGCTTGTGCCGATAGCCGGGTGGCCGGGACTTTCAGTGGCGGCGGTTATCTCACATCCTTCAATCCGGCCAGCGCAGCGCAAGAGGTTATGGCCCATGCGCCCGGCCGCTCCAATAATCGCGATTCTCATAAAAAAGCCTCTCTGAAAGGTTAGAGCAGTCCGAAGCTGCTCAGGGTGCGGGCCAGTTGTTCCCTGACTTTATACGTCGGCTCGCACAGCGGCAGGCGGAAAACCGGGCCGGTGCGGTGCATCATGGCCAGCGCCGTCTTGACCGGCACGGGGTTGGTGTCGATGAAAAGGTCACGGAAGAGAGGGTAGCAGGTGCGGTGCATCTCACGCGCGGCCGACAAATCGTTGTCGAGGGCAAGCCGCACCATGGAGGACATCTCCTTGGGTATGACATTGGATGCGACGCTGATAACGCCGCAGGCGCCGACGCTGATCATGGGCAGGGCCAGGCTGTCGTCGCCCGACAGCACCGGCAGCTCACAGGCGTCGCGGATGGCGCTGACGCGGTCGACACTGCCAGCGGCCTCTTTGACGGCCGCCACTTTCTCGTGTGACGACAGGCGCACGACCACGTCCAGCGGTATTTCGCGTCCGGCGCGGCCCGGCACGTTGTACAGCACCACGGGCAGGCCCAGATCGGCCACGGACGAGAAATGGCGGTAGAGTCCTTCGGCGTTGGGACGGTTATAATAGGGCGTGACCTGCAGCGAGGCGTCTACGCCTGATTGCAGCACGGCTTTCGTGAGCGCCAAGGCCTCGGAGGTCGAATTGGCGCCGGTGCCGGCGATGATCTGAACTTTGCCCGCCGCGGCTTCAGCGGTGGCCTCGATAACCTTCACGTGCTCGTCGAAATCCAGTGTGGGGGATTCGCCGGTTGTGCCCACGGGCACCAAGCCTTCGACTCCGCCCGCGATCTGCCACTGCACAAGATCGCGCAAGGCTTTGTAATCGACGCTGCCGTCATTGTTAAACGGCGTGATCAAAGCGGTATAAGTTCCTGAAAGTTTCATAAAAAGCCCCCTTCGTTAATCATTCCAGTATGACGGATGAACCGCGCGCGGGTCAATCCTGTTTAGCGGCGCGCGCCGCGTCGGCCAGCATGCTGTAGGCTTTCTCGTGACCGGCCTCGAGCAGCCGGTCCGCCTGACGGTTGGTCAGCGCCGGCAACGCGCCGACTGCCGCGTAAAAGTCATTGCGCCTTGCGATGTCCTTGAATTCCGCGGCTGCCCGCGCTCCGAGGTAAGGCGCGCCGGCGTAGATGCCCAGCAAAGTCTGGCCGACCATGATCCGCATGCCTTGCGTGAAAATGGCGGCATATTTGCTGAGTACGCCGCTGGTGATGTCATCGGCGAAAGGCAAGCCGCCCTTGTTCATCTCCGTGCCGACATTGAGCGGCAGATTCCTCTGCGCGCATTTCCGGACTATTTCGTCCAGCAGAGCCTGTTTGCGCGCGGCCTCTTCAGGCTTTTTCAGGTTCCAGTTGCGGTCAGGTATGATGTTCAGGGCTGCGCACCCCATGCCGGTCATCAGGTCCAGCAGCCGGTCCGCGTCGGCCTCTCCGCCACTGGTTCCGTCCAACCAGGCGATGGTGGGGATGGCGCCGCAGGCTTTGACCCATGCGACAAATGCCGCGGCGGACGGGAAGGTTTTTTCGTCGGGCTGGATGTAGCCGAGCCCGCCGCGTTTAGCGAGGGCCGCGCGGATCAGGTCTTCCAGTTTCGGCACGTCCTCCTCGATCGCCGGGAACGCCGCGGCGGCGCATTTCAGCAGCGGCGACCAGAAGGCGGCGCGCGCTGCCTGATCGGTGAAGGCCTCGCGGCCTCGCGTGTTGTATGCCCGCACGATGTGGCGCTCCGTGGCGACGCCTTCCGGGGTGAGCGGCAG
>JAQWAM010000027.1:5658-8948 GCA_028707675.1 Kiritimatiellia bacterium
CGCGCCTTGGCGCAGACGCGCAAGGACTTTGCCCGCATCTGAATCCGCTGCCGGGACGCCGGTGAACCCGCAGCCCATGATGTAGGCGACGCCGGGCTCTCCCGGCGAGCTTATGTCCGCGTCAGCCAGTTCCTTCACGAACACGCGCGTTTCGAGGTGTGCCGCCGCGCGCAGCGCCAGCAGCCGTCCTGCCTCCAGAAACTCGTCCAGTCCGTCCAAGACATCGAAATCGCACAAGGCCGCGGCGCAAAGTCCGCGTGATCGGCATTCGTAGGCCAAACGCGATGGAGACCAGCCTTCCGAATTGTATGAGAAGAACGAGTGGCAGTGCATGTTGAAATTCGTGCCGGGCGGCGGAAGAGCCACTGTTTCAGCCAGCGTTTGCAGCGCGCGGCGGCGGGTGTCGCCGTTGAAATCGCAAAGCGAGCTGACGAGGTCGTGTTTGTCCATTAGCTTTATCTCCTGATGTCAGAGCAAAGGTCTTCCGCAAAGTACAACCCTTGCAAATGGTAGCGGATCATGCGGTTGTGCCCGGTGGGGTCGGCGATGAGTTTGGTGAGCGCGGCGCGGCAGGTCTCTCTGGCTTTGGTCTTCTTGCCGTCAAGAATCTGGCAGCGGGCCAGAAGCAGCAGGTTCACGCCGGGCGCCCGGGGGTCGTACTCCTGCAGCGCCCCGGCTTTTTCGAGCATGGTTGCCGCATAGCCCCATGCCTGATGTGCCGCCAGCAGCTCCGCTTTAAGCGCCATATCAGCGGGAGAAGGGGTGTTTGAGTCGCTCATGTGCGCCAAGGTGTCCGGGTCGGGCGCGAAAGAACTGTCGTGCGACTTCTGCGGCTGCAGCAGGCGGTGGTTGGGCGGCGGCAACATTTCGCGCTGTTCAGAAAGGGCGTTGGCGGCGCAACGCGCCAGAAGGTCGCCGTAACCGCTGGCAACGGCGAAGTCCAGCAACCAGAAGTTGTCGCCTTGGCGGATGCGCAGATGGCGTCCGCCGCTCAGGAAAGCCAGATCGCTGACCGGGCCTTTTATGCCCATAGCGTCCAAGGGCAGCCGGATCGCGGCCTTGTCGGTTACGGAGCAATAAATCGTCAGCGCCCCGTCGCCGTCGGCGGAAAAAGTCCAGCGACTGTCAGGTGTTTGCGCGATTCTGCTGGCCTTGCGCTCCGGCACAGAAGCGTCCTGGGTGAAGAGCGTTTTTGTCTGTCCGGTGTACAGGTCCACATTGATTTGCCAGTCGCGCCGCACCGGCGGCATTTCGGTGAATTCAGTGGTCAGAAAAACTGAAAGGAAAGCGCCGTCGTTATCGGTGCGCATTCCCGTGACTCTGGTGTTGGCGTTATGACGCCATGCGCTGATCTTTTGCAGCAGGGTCAGTGTCAGACTGTCGTAAACGAAAATATCGCCGTCTTTGGTGATGAATTTCAAAAAGCCGTTGCCTGAGAAGATCGTGCTGTCATCGCCTTTCCCGGCATAACGCAGCCCCGGCAGTCTGGCAGCGGCATAACCGCCGAGGGAGCCGGATCTATCTTTGTCGGCAGTGAAGACCACGCCTTTCGAGACCGCCAACGGCAGGCCCGGCAGCACCGGGTCTGGCTGCGGCCGCGGCACTACGGCGGTGTGTCCGGCGCCTAAAGTGTCGATGCTGATAATGCGCCCGGCGTCATCGAGCTCCAAGGCGAAGCGCACGGCGTTCTTGGAATAGCGCAGGATCAGGTGCCCGTTAAAGACATAGGGCTGCCCGTGCGAATCCGGCCACAGGATCTGATTTTGCCACAGCCATTTGCGTTGCATCAGGTCGTATAGGCCGACATCGCGCCGGTCCAGATGGTCGTGTTGCACACTGACCGCCACAGCGTATGCGCCATCCTGCGAGAGAAGCCAGTTCCATGTTTTACTTTTGTCAGGGGGATGGATTTGGAAAAGTTGTGTCGGTTCAGACAGCTCGGCCGCCCACAGACGCAGATTGACCTCGTCGGTTGGCAGGCCTTTCGATCGCAGGTCGCGGCGCAACTGCGTCAGCATCTGCCTGTTGGTGGCGCTGCCGAGTTCGTGCAGGCGGTTAGCCACGCTGACGGCGCTTTCGGTCGCGGGGAAAGAAGGCGCGGGGTTGAGCTTGTCGGCGACCAGCACGATAAGGATGCCTGTGAGGATCGGTATTAGCATCACGGCGACGGACAACAGGATCGTATGCAAGAGTTGTTGTCGCCGGGCCTGCGGGTCGGCCTTGCGGCTCTGATCATGGTTGGGTGTATTATTCATGGTTGTTGCACTTTGCCGGTTTCATAAAAATCAAACAGGGCGTCGATCTTGACCGGGGCGGTATTTGTCCCGGTGATGACGGTCACTTTGGGAGCGGGGGCGGCGGGTTTATCCGTTTCCATCTCTGCGGTCTGCAAAGCGGTCGTGAACTTATCAGCGGCCGCAGCCAAAAGCGCCGGTTCGGCGCCGGGAACTTTGACCGGGGCGGGATCGGGCACATCGGCATAAGCGGGCAGCGGCCTGCCCGCGCTCGCGACCGCAGGCAGGTTATCCTGCGACGGCACATCATCAACCGTCTCTGTCACCGTCTCTGTCGCCAGTTCCGTCGCCAATTCCGTCTCTGTCGCCGGCTCCGGCTCGGTCAGGCCGGCCGTTTCCGACTGCGCAGCAGCGACCGTTTGTTTTTGCGCGGCGGCCATTTCCAGGTGTCTGCGCCAGCGGTCATTCGCCTCGGCGTCACGCTGTCTTTTTTCGGCAACAGACTGGTCAAGGATGTCGACTTTTTTGGCGTATGCGGCTATTCCGGCGGCAACGGCGGCGGCGCTTTGTTCCTGCCACTCCGGATCCAGCATGCGGCGGGTTTCGTCGCTGTTCGAGAGGAAACCGAACTCAAGCAGCACGGCCGGGCAGCTTGTCTCGCGCAGCACGAAAAAAGACTGCCTTTTGAGGCCGCGGTCTATGGCGTCGGTCAGCACGGTCAGCTCGCGGTGGATCGAGAACCCCAGCAAAGTGTTGTGGTAATCGTTGCGGTTGCCGATTTGCCAGCCGCGCGCACGGCTGCCTGCGGCTGTTCCGGGAAAACCGCTGGGGGGCAGCACATAGGTTTCCACTCCTTGGGCGGCGCCGTTTCCGGCGTGGTTGGCGTGGATGCTGACGAAGAGGTCGGCTTTCTTTTTGCGGGCCAGCCGTGAGCGATCATCCAGCGTGAGAGCGTCGTCGCCGGTGCGCGTGTAGCTGACTTTGAACCCCAGCTTTTTCAATGCCGCGCCGATTTTAAGGGCTAGCTCCAGATTAAGGTCTTTCTCGTTGACAGGC
>JAQWAM010000028.1 GCA_028707675.1 Kiritimatiellia bacterium
TGATGGCTTTGGTCATGGTGGCGCGCGTATTCACATTGGGCGCGCCGGTCAATCCCGATTGGACGATCGGGCGCAGCCTGGGGTTCCTGTGGATCCCTGACTTCAGCGCTCTCAAGAGCGGCAAGGTCTGGCTCGAAGCCGCCGGGCAGGTCTTCTTCTCGACCTCGGTGGGCATCGGTGTGCTGCTGACTTACGCAACCTACATGAAGCGTGATGACGACGTGATTCTGCCTGCCACCACCGCCTCGTTTCTGAACACTTTCGTCGAGATTGTGCTGGGCGCCTCGATCGTGATACCGGCCGCATTCGTCTTCTTCGGCCCTGCCGGCGCCACCACCGCGGTGGCCGGCGGCACTTTCGGGCTGGCCTTCCAGACCACGCCGCTGGTCTTCAACCACATGGCGGGCGGGCCTGTGATCGGCTTCGTTTGGTTCCTGTTGCTCTTCACCGCCGGCGTCACCAGCGCGGTTTCTATGCTGCAGCCGGGAGTGGCCTTTCTTGAGGAGGAGTTCGGCTTCAACCGCAAGCGCTGCATCCTCGTGCTGGGCGGCTTCACTTTCCTGGTCGCGCATCTGGTCATCTTCGGCAACGGCGTGCTGGACGAGATGGATTTCTGGTTCAGCTCTTTCGGGCTGCCGCTGTTCGCGCTGTTCGAGGCGCTGGTCTTCGCCTGCGCCTTCGGCCGCGCGCGCGGCTGGCAGGAGCTGAAGCGCGATTCGGCGCTGCGGCTGCCCGGATTTTTCAACCCCGTCGTCTTTTTCGTGACGCCTCTGCTGCTGATCGCGATTCTGGCCGGCTGGTTTGTCACCGACGGCTGGAAAACAGTGCTGATGCTCAAATCGTCCGAGTCGGGTTTGGTGCCGCTGTACGCAAAAGAGCAGGTGCCGTGGGTCATCGCCACGCGCCTCTTCTACCTCGCCTTCATCGCCGGTTTCTGCTGGCTGACCCGCCGCGCCTGGCAAATGCGATCCCGCAACGGCGCGGCGTGACGCCGCGCCCCCAAACACAAGTCATCGCAATTCCTTAAATAACTATCGAGTCATAATGACGCAGCCTGCCGCGCCTGTGAACTATTGTCCCTTGACGCCGCCCTGTTTATTCCTTTAAGTTATTGCCCCATAACAGGTTAACAGATCCTGCGGTTCTTGGCACGTCCAGTGCTGTTAACAGGACTGGAGGGTACAGAAATGACTGATTTGAATAAATGGACACAAAAAGCGCAGGAGGCCTTGCGTCTGGCGCGCGAGACCGCCATCCGCTTCTCGCACCAGCAGCTTGACGCCGAGCACTTGCTGCACGCCCTGATCAGCCAGCCCGACGGGCTGGCGGCGTCTCTGCTGCCGCGCATGGGTGTGGCTTTGCCGCAGTTGCGCGCGCGGCTGGAGGAGGCTCTGGAGCGCAAGCCGCGCGTCTCCGGCGATGCCGAGGAGGGTAAAATCTATGTGACGCAGGCTCTTAACGACTTGCTGGTCAAGGCCGGCGACCAGGCCCGGCGCCTGAAGGACGAATTTTTGTCGGTAGAGCACCTGCTGCTGGCGCTGGCGGACTCCGGCTCGCGCAGCGAGGCCGGCCGGCTGCTGGCCGAGGCCGGGGTCGAGTCCCGCCGCCTGCTTGAGACTTTGAAAGAGGTGCGCGGCAATCAGCGCGTGACCACCGACAACCCTGAGGGCCAGTACGAGGCTCTCAAGAAGTACGGTAACGATCTGGTGGATCTGGCCAAGTCCGGCAAGCTCGATCCAGTGATCGGGCGCGACACCGAGATCCGCCACGTCATACGCATCCTTTCGCGCAAGACCAAGAACAACCCGGTGCTGATCGGCGAGCCGGGCGT
Organism: Kiritimatiellia bacterium; assembly: GCA_028707675.1. Classification (GTDB taxonomy): domain Bacteria; phylum Verrucomicrobiota; class Kiritimatiellia; order RFP12; family UBA1067; genus JAQVQN01. The sequence goes on from JAQWAM010000028.1 coordinate 1,832, forward strand.
GGGCAAGACCGCCATCGTCGAGGGGCTGGCGCAGCGCATCGTGCGCGGCGATGTGCCGGAGGGTCTCAAGGACCGCACGATCTTCGCGCTGGACATGACCGCCCTGATGGCTGGCGCCAAATACCGCGGCGAGTTCGAGGAGCGGCTCAAGGCCGTGCTCAACGAGATCAAAGCCGCCGAGGGACGCATCCTGCTCTTCATCGACGAAATCCACACGATTGTCGGCGCGGGCAAGACCGAGGGCTCTTCAGATGCTGGCAACATGCTCAAACCCATGCTGGCGCGCGGCGAGCTGCACTGTATCGGAGCCACCACAATTGACGAATACCGCAAGCACATGGAGAAAGACGCCGCGCTGGAGCGCCGCTTCCAGCCGGTGCAGGTCGACGCGCCTTCGGTGGAGGACACGCTTTCGATCCTGCGCGGACTGAAGGAGCGTTTCGAGCGACACCACAACGTGCGCATTCAGGATGCCGCGCTGGTATCGGCGGCAGTGCTATCCGACCGCTATATTCAGGACCGCTTCCTGCCGGACAAGGCGATCGACCTGCTGGACGAGGCCTGCGCCGCGATCCGCACCGAGATGGACTCCATGCCGGCCGAGCTGGACGAAATAACGCGCCGCGTGACCCGTCTGGAAATTGAAGAGACCGCGTTGCGCAAGGAGAAGGACAAGGCCTCCAAGGCGCGCTTGGATGAATTGCGCAAAGAGCTGGCGGAGCTCAAGACCAAAGCCGCGGCCATGACCGCGCACTGGCAGTCGGAAAAGAAAGTTTTGGATGAGACGCGGGTGCTGCGCGAACAGCTTGAGACAGCCCGCAACGCCTATGAGCAGGCTGAGCGCGCTTATGACCACAACAAGGCCGCGGAGCTGAAATACGGCCGCATACCCGAGCTTGAGAAGCGGCTCGAAGCTTTGCAGGAGAAACTCAAGGCCCAGGACGGGGGCGTCATGTTGCGCGAAGAGGTCACTTCCGAGGAGATCGCCGAGGCGGTCTCGCGCTGGGCCGGCATTCCGGTGACCAAGCTGCTGGAAGGCGAACGGGAAAAACTGCTGCATCTGCCGGACGTGCTGCACCGACGCGTGGTCGGTCAGGACGAGGCGGTGGCAACAGTGTCAGACGCGGTGTTGCGCTCGCGCGCGGGCATCAAGAACCGCCAGCGACCGGTCGGCGCGTTCCTTTTTTTGGGGCCTACCGGCGTGGGGAAAACCGAGCTGGCCAAGACTTTGGCCGCCGAGCTTTTCGATTCGGAGAGCGCCATGGTGCGCATCGATATGTCGGAGTACATGGAGAAACACACGGTCTCGCGTCTTGTGGGCGCGCCGCCCGGCTATATCGGTTATGAGGAAGGCGGACAGCTCACCGAAGCCGTGCGCCGCAAACCTTACAGCGTAGTGCTGCTGGACGAAATCGAGAAAGCTCACCACGATGTCTTCAACATCCTTTTGCAGGTGCTGGACGACGGACGGCTGACCGACAGCCACGGTCGCACGGTCAGCTTCCGCAACGCGGTGATCATTATGACCAGCAACATCGGCTCGGAGTTCCTCGCGTCGGACAGGTCGGACGGGTCGGACAGGTCGGACTCGTCCGACATCTCTCCCAAAGTCCGCAAGCAGGTGATGGACCTGCTCAAGACGGCTTTCCGTCCGGAGTTTCTCAACCGCTTGGATGACACCGTGCTGTTCAAGCCGCTGGGCAAAGCCCAGATCGCGGCCATAGTGCGTTTGCAGCTTAAAGACCTGCGCGCTCGGTTGGCGGAGCAAGAGCTGGCGCTGGAGGTGGATGACAAGGCCGTGGCATGGTTGGCGCAGGAGGGCTTTGATCCGGTCTACGGCGCGCGTCCGGTCAAACGCGCCATACAGCGCGAGCTGGAGACGCCGCTGGCGCGTAAGATCGTGGCGGGCGAGTGCCTGCCGGGCGTTACCCTATGCGTCACCGCCGACAAAGACGGACTGCGCATGAAATGATGCGGACACGGCCCGCAAACCATCCGTGGAACCGCGAATGTCTGTAAATCCTGAACCCTAAACCCTCAGCTTGCACAAACCGGAGGTTTTGCAAGCAATAGATGCTTGTCCCGGATGGTGTCGGCCAGCGCGTCCAGTTCGGCCAGCGTATCGCTCTTCGGCAGTCCTTTGCACAAGACAGCGCCGAGCACCTCGACTTTAAGGTTCGGGATCAGACTTGTGAGCTGCTCGACCGCTTTTGTGCCCCAGCCGTAAGAACCGATGATCGCGGCGTGCTTGAGCTTGGGGCGCAGGGCGTTGGCCAGATGCGTTGCGGAAAAGACTATCGGGTGCGGCCCCACATGCACGGTCGGGGTGCCGATCACGATCGTGGCGGCATCCACCAGAGACATGGCGAGCTTGCCGATGTCGGTGACGGACAGGTCGAATTTGTGGACTTTGACCCCGCGCTCGGCCAGGGCGGCGGTAAGGTAGTTGACCATGATCTCCGTGCTGCCGTGCATGGAGATGTAGGGCAGCACGACAGTGTTGGTGACGGCGTCGGAAATCCAATCTTCGTAGGCGGAGAGGATCATCTCCGGGTTGTCGTAGACCGGGCCGTGGCTGGGCGCGATCAGATCGAACTCGCAGGCGCGGACCTTTTTCATGTTGTTGCGGATGGTCGAGCGGAACGGCATCATGATCTCGGCGTAATAGCGCTTGGCCGCCTCGGCGATGTACGGGTTGTCCCCGACAAAAAGATCGGTGGTGGCCAGATGCGAGCCGAAGAAATCGCAGGAGAAAAGGATGCGGTCTTCCGGAAGGAAGGTCACCATGGTCTCGGGCCAATGTACCCATGGGGTATGGATGAAACGCAGCGTCTTGTTGCCGAGAGCTATGGTCTCGCCGTCCTCGACCGTCTTGATGCGGGTCTCGTCCAAATTCAGGTGATCCATCAGCAAGGCTTTGGCTTTAGGCGAGCAGACCAGCGTGGCCATGGGGTACATTTCCAGCACCGTCGGTATCGAGCCGGCGTGATCCTGCTCGGTGTGGTGCGAGACGATGTAGTCGATCTTTTCAATGCCGTCCAGTTGATGCAGCAGCACGTCCCACATGGCCGGGTCGACGGTGTCCAGCAGCGCGGTCTTCTCCGAGCCGCGCACGAGATACGCGTTGTAGCTGGTGCCGTCCGGTAGAGGGATCAGCGAGTCGAAGAGCCTGCGGTTCCAGTCCACCGCGCCCATCCACTGGACATCCTGCGTGATCTGTCTCGGTTTCATTTTGTTTCCTTTCTGATGCGGGCAAGCCCGCAAGGTGAGGGTTAGGGTATGTGTGTATGTGGGCAAAAACGAGAGGATAACTGGAAGGTTTAAGGTGTTGGTAGGGATGCCTCCCCGAGGCGTCCGCGGCGGTTTCGGGGAAACCGCCCTACCGTTTTCAACACGGCTTCAGTGTGACAAAAATGGCCAAAGTTATAGGTAAGCTACTAGGGGAGTTGCTGTTTGGCGTCCGTTGCGGTTCCTGCGGCAGGGGCCGCGGCCTTTTCGACCTTCAGCGCGGCGAATATCGGATTGAGGTTCCAGAAGCGTTCCTCGCGCCACGCGCCGCCATAGAAGTAGTCGGAGATGTATGGCTTTTCATGGGCGCGGCGGAAAGCGGTCAGCTCGCGCATGGCCGCTGTTGCCTTTTCAAGACGCTCCGGGCCGGCGGGCAGGTCGCGGTCGCCGTCGAAGCAGGCCGCCAGCCGGTTTCCGATCCGCGCGTGTTCCAGGCCGTCGCGCAGGAATTTCACGCGCAGGGCGAACTCCGGACGCGGGTCTTTAGCGGCGGCGGCCTCCGCCTTGTCGAGCAGACGCTCGGCCGGAGAAAAACACTCCGGCGGGAAAGCCTTGTGCGCCAGGATCTGAAAGCGCGGCCAGCGGTGGCCGTGGTCGATGAAAAGATCGTTGAATTTCTGGAAATTGGCCAGGCAGTACTGTTCCCAGTAGCTGAAATACGCGCGCGCCGCATCAGCGGCGGGGCCGAAAGCGCCGTAGTACTCGTCCAGAATCTCGTCCACGGTCAGGTGCGGCTTCACGTGCAGTCGCATGTGAACGTAGAGTTTGGTTCCTTGCGCTGCCCACTGGCCGGTGAGGCTGTCGAAGTTTGTTCCCTCCATGCCGTTCTCGACCGCGAAACGGAAGAAATTGCCGGACTGTCGCGTGTCCACCAGCGGCATCACCCAACCGTCGTGCAGGTAGTTCGGGCGGTAGGCGATGCGGATGCCGGTGCGCCGCCAGCCCAGCCACTGCTGTTTTAACCATTCCAGCGCTTCCTCGCGCATCGGGAAGAAGTCGGTGTGCTGCGGATTGCCCCACGGCACGAACTCGCCGTAAACCTGCGGGCCGAGCTTGATGCCTGAGGTCGGTGCCGGGAAGTAGCCATAGTAGAGGTAGGTTGTGACCAGCGCATCGGGATTACGTTCGGCGGCCAGCTCCTGCACAGCTTTCCAGAAGCGCGCATAGCGGTCAGATGTACACATGGGGCGGTAGAAGCCTTGCAGGACGTGTCCGCGGGCGCGTTGCCACTGCGGGCTTTTCGGCAGCCCGCGGTCAATTTTCGAGACGAGAAAATCCGGCAGCGGGTCGGGCGGCGGCGCGTCCCAGGCGCGGCAGGCCGGGCAGCGGCAAGCGTCCGGCCAGTCCACCTCGCCCAGGCGTATGTGGGTTTTTCCGTTCCAGTTTGTGACGATGAAGCGGTGCAAATCCGGATTGCTTACGCACATCGGCACGCCTTGCGTGCCGGATTTCTTGCTCGGGCCGCGCGTGCCGTCCTCATGCATCATAAACCATTCGGGGTGCCTCGCGCCGTATTTATCCCACCAACCGGTGAAGTGGTGGCCGATCGGCGGCTTGCGGTCCAGACCACCCATGCGATGACGGCGCATGTAAGCGCGCAGGTCATGGCCGTAGCGTTCCAAACCTTCCGGCGAGAAGCCCAAGAGTTTTTCGGCTTCGGTGAATGTCAGGTCTTTATTTATGGCCGCACGGCGTATGCGGCTCCAGATGATCTCGCGGAAAGCGAGTCGCGGCGTGACGGTCTCGTCGGTGGCGTCCAGCGCGATCCGGCCGGTTTTCGGCACGTAGGTGCCCAGCTCGCCCGGCCAGAGCCAGCGCACCTTAACCGCGCGCTCGAGCAGCTCGTAGACGCCGAAGAGTGTGCCGCATTTGGAGTTGTAAGAGTCGAAGGGGTCACCCTTGTCCTCGTCGCCGACGATGTAAAGATCCGGGCCGATAGTGCGCATGACAAAGGTTTCCGGGGGCAGGTTTGTCACATCGATCCCCAGCTCGCGCGCGGCCCGGGTCGGCCCGAGAAAAACACGGCAGGCGGTCCCTTCCGGCACGGCCGATTCAGCGACTACCGGCAGCTTAACACCGGTGGCCAGCTCCACGTGACGCACCAGCTCTTGCGCCGCGTAAACTGTGACCGGCATGGGTTTGTCGGCGGTGACTATCGCCGCGCCGCGCCCGTCAGCCACCAGCACCGCCGCGGGCCCGGCGGCATCGGCGCCGCAGGCAAAGAGCATGGCAAACGCTAACGTTAAGAGGTCGCGGCCGGTTTTCGCTGTATGTTTATGCAAGTTCATATCCAACGCGGGTACATCCCGCCCCCCTCATTTTCAGCTCACGCAAAGGCACAAAGTTCACAAAGGTTTTTTAAAACGACAGTCTTAATCTTGTGTCCTTCGTGGTTTTGTGCGACAAACAATTTGGTTTTATCAGCGTTACTAATGGTAAACAAATTAACAGTCTATTATTTTGTGCCTGCCGCGTCAATGCCGGGGAAAATTCAACTTGGTTGAGTTTTTCCGTATATCCTCAGCTCCTTACCGCCTAGCGTGTGTGATTCAATTTTATTTAATCACACCGCAAAATCGCGCGCATGAATGAAGAAGTTTGAACGCAGAGCGGCGATGTGTTTTAATGAAAGCGCTTTTTGGATTATAACTTTAAGGATTTAGCATATGGCTGGCAACACCTATGAAATGTCCGGGGCGATCAAGACGCTTTGCGAGACGATGACTTTTTCGAGCGGTTTCACGAAGCGCGAGTTTGTGCTGACGATGGACGACGACTATCCGCAGGACGTGAAGTTCGCCTGCGTGAAAGATCGCATCGCCCTGCTCGACCGGGTGAATCCCGGCGACCGCGTCAAGGTTGGTTTTCGGATCAGGAGTCGAGAGTACAAAGAGCGGTTCTATACTGATCTCGAGGCATTCAGGATCGACAGTTTGGACGGGGACGGCTCGTCGGTTTCGTATGCCGATGTGGAGCCGCCGCCCGAGGATGACCCCACGCCGTTTTGATGTCGGCAGGGAGCGCCTGATGGCTGAAGGGGGTAAAACTCTTGCGGAGCTGCTGGCCCTGGGGGAGGGGTATCTGTCACGCCATGCGGTTCCGGAAGCGCGCGTGGCGTGCGAGCTGCTGGCGGCGCGGCTTTTCAAGTGCGGGCGGCTGGAGCTGTGCCGGCACGCCGATGGTGTGCCGCAGGAGCGCCTGGTGGAGGCGATGCGGCGCGGTTTGCGGCGTGTGGCGGGCGGCGAGCCGGTGCAGTATGTCTTGGGGCAGTGGGATTTCAGGAAGCTGACGCTTAAAGTTGATCGGCGGGCGCTCATTCCGCGGCCGGAGACCGAACAGTTGGTTGATCTGGTGTTGAAGTCGCCGCAGGCCGCTAAGAACGGGAAGCCGCTGGTGGTGGATGTCGGTACCGGCAGCGGCTGTATAATACTCAGTCTGGCGCAAGAGTTGGGCAAGGGTGTATTTGTGGGTCTTGACAAAAGCGCTGAAGCGTTGGCTCTGGCCAGAGAGAACGCGGTCTTAACGGGGCTGGAGCGACGGGTGCTTTTTGCGGAGAGTGACGGGTGCGGCGAGTTTGACGCCGCCAGCGTGGATGTGCTGGTGTCCAATCCGCCGTACATACCGTCGCGGGCGGTGGACGGTCTTGCGCGCCAGATAAGCGAGCATGAGCCGCGCATGGCTCTTGACGGCGGCGATGACGGGCTGGACGTTTACCGGGCGTTGCTGCTGGACGCGGTGATGGTGCTGAAGGCGGGGGGTGGCGTGTTTTTTGAGATAGGCGACGAGCACGGGGCAGGCATGCGCGATATGCT
>JAQWAM010000029.1 GCA_028707675.1 Kiritimatiellia bacterium
GCCCGTTGCGCCACGCCGCCATGGGCGGTTTTGCTCTGCGATGCGCGCCCCTTGAGTGCCACATTGGCCCCGCCTGAAAAAATCTCCACCTCGGCCAGCGAGAGCGTTGCCTTTTCTTTCGGTATTGCCACACGCACGAAGCGACCGGAGACCGCGGTTTGCGACAGCACGACAAAAATCTGCGCAAATACCGCAAGACCAAACCAAAGACAACGTTGCATGATAACTCCCCCATTAGAAATAATGAGGTATGATATCAAAAAACATGAGCTTGGGCAACTTCTTCGGGATGGTTCCAAGCAATGCGCGGCAACAAAGTAGAGATGCGCCGGTGTTCACCAGCCTTGCGGCGCGGCCGGCCGCGCCGGGGCGGCCGGCCCTGGTTGACCGCGTTCCCCGCGCTCGGCCCGCTGCCTGCGCGCCCTCCGCTCTCTCATGCGCCGACGCCCCTCCTCCGCGATAATCGTGCTGGCTGTCTTGCGCTGATCCTCTGTCAAGGTGTCACGTATATTTATCAGTATCTGCGTGTTCGCTTTGGCTTGCGCCGTGCGCATCGAGCCTATTTTTTCTATGATCCCCATTATCTCTGCCGCATCCGCGCCCGGCTCGTTCAATATTTTTTTGGCCAGCCGCGCCTGCTCGACGGACAATTTGCTGATCTCGCTTTCTAACTCTTTCAGTTTTTTCTCAATCCCCTCCATCGAAGTCTTGAGCTTGGCAGACTGCTCACCGGTAATGCCGACTTTATCAATGAACTCTTTAGTCATCACTCTCCGCCCGACCCAGTTGCCGTAATTCATGGAGCGCGCGGGACGCGCGAGTGGTCCGTCTTGGCCGCGCGTCTCCTGCCCAAACCCGTGCATTGCCGCCATCACCGCTGCGGCCGCCAAAATTTTCAGCGCACCCGAACACTCGCGCCCCGATAAATCACCGTGCGAGAAATAACCCTTCATGCGAACCCCTCCAATGCTTTTAATTAACCGTGTACACTGTTATTGAAACGGGTTTTTTTAGCTTTTATTGCCTTTGTTAATAAAATTGCGGTTTTTATCAAAACTCGCACGATACCCGCGCAGCTTGAAAACCTAAATTTTTACAACTTAAGAACATTCCCTTCATGTATCTGGTCACGGGTAAAAATGCTTTGAGTTGCTGATTTTGAAAAAACTGCCTTAAAAAGTTAAACCTTGTTGATGTAAACTATTTATAAACAACATGTTATGTTTTCACTCCGTTATGTTTTCAGCACCTTTCATTAGCCGCGCACCTGTCAATAACTTGCCTGCCCATGATGCAACGGTTTTGAAAATGATCTTACTGCGATGACGTAAATACTTTGATTGGGGCTTGTTAGGCATATATGTCCAGCCTGTTGATAACCTGTTAACCGATTGATTATTTTTTACCCTTGTACGTCTGATTCAAATGTGGTTCAACTATTCTGCGGCTTGGATTGAATTTAAGACCTGTTTATCGAGTGTTTTCCCTATGGATTATCATGATTTATGGTTAAAGGCATGCGACCAATTAAAAGGTGTGCTCAACGGCAATGTTTATGCGCGATGGATAGAGATCATTCAACCGCAGTCTTTAGAAGGTCTGTCTTTAACGCTAAGCGTTGACAACGAGTTTTGTAAAAACTGGATTGAAGATAATTACAGCGCCTATATCCTCGACGCTTTGAAAGCCTCCGGAGCGGCCGGCGACATTTCGTTGGCTTTCACGGTTAAGGAGCATCGCGATGAGCATATGCCAACGGAAAAACCCGCTGTAAAATTTGAGCCTAAACCGGCGGCGCGGCGGCGCGGCAAATTTAATGGCAATGGCTCCGCCAATCCGCTCAATCCTATTTTCACTTTCGAAAATTTCGTTACCGGTCCTTCAAACAGTTTTGCGCACGCCGCCGCCTTGGGCGTTTCCCAGTCGCCGGGACGCGCCTATAATCCGCTCTTCATCTACGGTCAGACAGGTATAGGCAAGACACACCTGATGCAGGCGGTCGGTCATCGTGTGCTTAACTCTCCCGGCATGTCGGTAAGCTATGTCTGTTTAGAAACACTTTTAAACGAATATGTTGAATCCTTAAAAACCCGCACTACCATGGAGTTCCGCAACAAATACCGCAGCACTGACGTGCTACTGGTGGACGACATACAGTTTCTAGCCGGCAAAGACAGCTTGCAAGAGGAATTTTTCCACACTTTTAACGTCCTTTACGACGCGCATAAACAGATCATCATGACCAGCGATATGCCGCCGCGTGAGATGCCCGGTCTGGAACCGCGATTGGTGTCGCGTTTCGAATGGGGACTGGTCACAGAAATCGAATCGCCAGACTTCGAGACGCGACTCGCAATTCTGCAGTATAAGCACTCGCTTAATAAAATACGCATCCCTGATGACCTGCTTGTATTCATCGCTGACAATATAAAATCAAACGTACGCAGTCTGGAAGGTGCATTGACGCGGGTGGTGTCGTTCGCATCACTTAACAATCAAATTTCTCTAAATATCGACATCTTGCGCAATCTTCTTAAGGATCTTCTGAGCGAAGAACGACAGAAAGATCTCTCTTTTGACGATATTCAGCGTATGGTGGCAGATTATTTCGACTTGCGCATGACCGACATGTCAAGCAAACGTCGTACGCGGTCAGTTTCCGCGCCACGCCAGATTGCAATGTTTCTTTGCCGAAAGTTGACTCGCTCTTCTCTGCCGGAAATAGCAAATTCTTTTGGAAAAACTCATGCCACTGTCGTACACGCCTGCAAGACCATACAGGATAGGATACAGGTAGAAGAAGATCTGCGTACCTCAGTGCGAGAAATAACCAGAAAACTTGGTCGAGATCCAGTTTCTTTCCAAATCTGAATCTTTAAGCCGCATTCATTCTGTAATAACCTTTCAATTTTCTTATTTTATCTTGTTCATTATTTTTCAAGCACCCGTGTTTTATAAACAGCCTCTATTACATGATCTGTTTTTACAATCTTTTATCGTCGTGTTGTCAACAGCTTTCTTTTAATTAAAAATCAGACTTAACTTTCTTCCTTACAAGCATTTATGAAATTAATTGAAACTATTTTTTTCTCTACTGATAATACTAATCATTCTTTACTTTATATATTATTAGCAGGTAGAATGGTTCACTTTTCATGGCGTGTAGTCATTTTGAGCAAAGGAGTTTGAGAAAGATGAAATTTTCAATACCGCGCGCGAGTTTTTTTGAAGGGTTGCAGAAAGTGCAGAACGTCGCGTCAAATAAAGGGTCGCTTATGATCCTGCAGAACGCGCTGCTGCATGCCGAGGAAGGAAGACTCTGCATCACGACTACGGATTTAGACATCTCGGAACGATGTTATGTCGAGTGTGAGATCGACAATCCCGGAAGCACTACATTGCCTGTGCGTAGACTTGCGGGAATTATTCGTGAGCTTGATGAGGGGCGCATACTTTTTGAAACTGATGATGAAGATGTGACGGTATTGCAGGGAGGTTCGTCTTTTTTCAAGATCATAGGCTTGTCCACGCGCGATTTTCCTCCGGTGCCTATTGCTGAGGGAAAATTCAGCTACAGCATCGATCAGGGTGTTTTTAGGGAAATGCTTCGCAAGACCTGCTATGCCGTATCACAGGATGAAACGCGCCGCGTTCTCAACGGTGTGCTTATGGCGTTTAAAGACGGTAAGCTGACAATGGTGGCCACTGACGGTCGTAGGCTTTCACTTGTTGAGCAGGAGATTGAATTTCCGGCTGAAGCGGAAATAGAGATGATTTTGCCGGTTAAGGCAGTTAGTGAGTTGATGCGCGTTCTGGGCAGTGAGGGAGACCTTAAAATTTACTCACAAAAAAATCAGGCTATTTTTGAGTTTGGCGACATAATGATCAGCAGTAAACTTATAGATGGTGTATATCCAAACTATCGTCAGGTAATTCCGGCTTCAAGCGAAGAGCGCGTGGTTGTAGGCAGAAGCGCCTTGCTGTCAGCGCTGCGGCGCGTGTCAGTGGTGACGACAGATAAATCTAATTCCACTAAACTTACTTTTTCAGCGAATCAGTTGGTCATCAACAGCAACACTCCAGATGTCGGAGAAGGGCGCGACACCGTCCCGATCAAATACGCCGGTAAGGAAATATCGATTGTTTTTAATCCGGAATATCTGATGGATCCATTGAAAAACATTGATGATGACGAAGTTTTTATCGAGTTGAATGACGGCCATAGTCCTGCGCTGATAAAGTGTTCGGTACCTTTCATATATGTGTTGATGCCATTGCGTATTAACTGAAATAAAAAAGCGGGTTGATTTTCAGGGGCAATCTTGGATATTCTATAAATCCCTTTTTACAGATGCCTCATGGTGTAACGGTAGCACAGCAGTCTCTGGAACTGCTTGTTTAGGTTCGAATCCTAATGAGGCAACCACTTTTATAGACCGGAAACCCCGTGCAAGGTTTTCGGTTTTTTTTTGATGAGGACTGAATAAGATGGCGAAAAATTTTTTAGGCAGCGAAATAGGCAAGACAGCTCTGGAAAAGCTTGTGTCAGAGTTGGCTGCCGCACCGCGCCAAATTATTGAGGTTGAAACGCTTCTGGCAGAAGGCAACACCATACCGTTTATAGCGCGGTACCGCAAAGAAGCGCATGGCGAGCTTGACGAGGTAAAGATATCACGGATTCAAGAGACTTTAATTTATCACCGAGAACTTGAGGAGCGGCGCAAGACCGTCTTGAATTCCATCAGTGAGCAAGGAAAACTGACAGATGAACTTACTGAAAAAATAAGATGCTGCGCGACAAAGACAGCTCTTGAAGACCTTTATCTGCCATATAAGCCCAAACGGCGCACACGCGCCAGCATCGCCCGCGAAAAGGGACTTGAACCGCTGGCTGAAATTATTTTAAGCCAAAGCGACGAAAACCCCGAATTTGCGGCAGAGCGCTTTATAGATCAGACAAAAGACGTGAATGATATTTCTGAAGCGCTGGCCGGCGCCGGCGACATAGTTGCGGAAATGGTTGCCGAAAATGCGGAAGTGCGCGGCATGGTGCGCAAGGCGTTCGCCGATGAAGGCGTAATAATTTCAGAAGCGGTTGAGCCGCGTCCTGCCGAGCCCACCAAGTTTGAACAGTATTATGAATTTAAAGAAAAGGCATCGCAGATACCTTCGCACCGGTTTCTGGCGATCCGGCGCGGACAGGCCGAAGGGGTGCTGAAAGTCCGCCTTACGTTTGATTCAAAGACCCTGCTGCTGCGCATCGCCGAAATATGTAAGAAGGATGTTGCCTCACCTTTTGCCGATAATCTGCAAGCTGCTATAGACGACAGTTTCAAGCGTTTGATCGCGCCTAGCGTTGAGATAGACGTGCTGGTTGAAATGAAACTGAAAGCTGACCGAGCGGCAGTTGAAATTTTCGCGCGTAATCTGCGCAATCTGCTTTTGCAGTCGCCTTTGGGCTCCAAGTCTGTAATTGGCGTCGACCCGGGACTGCGCACCGGCTGCAAGTGCGCGGCGCTAGATGCCACGGGCAAATTTTTAGAGACCCGCACGATCTATCCTTCGCAGGGGGAACGCAAAGCCATTGAAGCCAAGGTGGAGATTTGTAAAATGGTCGCCAAATATCGTCCGTATGCCTTTGCTGTAGGTAACGGAACAGGCGGACGCGACACCGAAACTTTTGTGCGCTCTGCGTTGCGTGAGGCAAATGTGAAAGACGTTCACGTCATATCTGTCAATGAATCAGGAGCCTCGGTCTATAGCGCGTCGGAAGTGGCCCGCGAGGAGTTTCCCGGCTTGGACCTGACCATACGCGGCGCGGTCTCGATCGGACGCAGGCTTCAGGATCCGCTGGCGGAGCTGGTGAAAATAGATCCGAAGGCTATCGGCGTGGGCCAATACCAGCATGACGTGCATCAGCCGCTGCTGGCGGCCAAGCTCGATGAGGTTGTCGTGAGCTGCGTCAACCACGTCGGCGTGGAACTTAACACCGCCAGTTATCCTTTGCTAACCAGGGTCTCGGGAATCGGCCCCGCTGTCGCAAAACGGTTGATCAGCTACCGCGATGAGAAAGGCGCGTTCACCAGCCGCAGCCAGATATGCAAGGTGCCGGGGTTGGGACCGAAAACTTTTGAGCAGGCCGCCGGATTTTTGCGCATACGCGGCGGCCTCAACCCGCTTGACGCCTCGGCCGTGCATCCTGAACGCTATGAGCTGGTCGAACGCATGGCGTCTGATCTCGGCGTTAAATTGCATGAGCTGATCGGCAACGCCGCTCTCGTGGACAAGATCCCGTTGTCTAAATACGTTTCGGATTCTGCAGGCGAGGCAACGGTTCGCGACATCCTTGCGGAGCTGAAAAAACCCGGACGCGACCCGCGTGACACGTTTAAAAACCCGGAATTTCGCGAGGATGTTACGGAAATAGCACATGTAAGGGAAGGCATGACGCTCGAGGGAGTCGTCACGAATGTCACGGCTTTCGGCGCCTTTGTCGATATCGGCGTGCATCAGGACGGGCTGGTACACGTTTCGGAACTTTCTGACCGCTATGTGAGCGACCCGTCCGAGGTGGTGAAAGCCGGCGACCGCATTAAAGTCCGCGTGCTGTCAGTAGACCTGCAGCGCAAACGGATTTCTCTCAGTGCCAAGTCACAAGCGCCTAAAGCGGAACGGACCGGCAATGATACAGGCGCGCGGCGCGCTGGCGCTCACGCAAGAACAGGTTCCCCGCGTCCCCGCAGTGCCGGCCGCGGGTTTACCGCGAACCCCTTTGCAAACCTTTAGCGCCTCTTCTTTTCGCCTGATAGCGACTAGTGTCGACTGGATCGACTGGTAGCGACAAGCGGCAGCGCCGCCCACCCCATTAACCCGTCAATCATCAACCACTCACAACTTACCACTTACAATTCACCTCTTACCTGTTACTGAGTGCCTCTGTTTCGAAAGTGAGCTTTGAGCTTTGAATGTCGAACGTTTATTTGAAGCGCCTGTGGCCGCCGTGGCGACCGCGCCCGGAGCCGGCGGCGTGTGCGTGGTGCGCGTTTCCGGCGCCGGCGCTCTGGAGCTGGGCGACCGTCTGACGCCGGAGTCTGCTCTGAAGCCTTCAGCCCGCGAGGGCGGAACATTTTTCCACGCGTCGGTGATTCACCCTGTCACGCGCCTGCCGGTCGATGACGCGGTGGTGCTGGTCTACCGCGCGCCCCACAGCTACACCGGCGAGGACACTCTGGAGCTTCAGGGACACGGAGGCTCGGTGTCGGCGCGGCGGCTGCTGGAGGCCGTGCTGGCTGCCGGGGCGAAACCCGCCGCGCCCGGCGAGTTCACCCGCCGCGCTTTCCTGAACGGCAGGATGGATCTGACCCAGGCCGAGGCGGTGTGCGACTTGATTATGGCCAAGACCGACCGCGCCGCGCAAGCCGCTCGTGTGCAGCTTGATGGGACGCTGGGGCAGAGCGTCGGCGCCGCGTATGACGCGCTGCTGGAAATTTGCGCCGAGGTCGAGCGTCTGCTTGATTTCGATGATGGCGAGCTACCCACCTCCTTTATTGCGCGGACGGCGGGACGGCTGTCGGATGTTATCACGGGGATGAAGCGTTTGGTAGCCACCTGGCACGAGGGGAGGCTGCTGCGCGAAGGAGCTCTGGTAGTCATCAGCGGACTGCCCAACGCAGGTAAATCGTCGCTGCTAAACGCTTTGCTTGGACACCCGCGCGCCATAGTGCATGAACAGCCCGGCACCACCCGTGACGTTATCGAAGAACCCTACGCCCTGAACGGGGTGCCGTTGCGGCTGGTCGACACGGCGGGTTTGCGGGAATGCCGTGACGCTGTCGAGCGTGAAGGAGTCGACCGGGCGCGCGGCCTGATCGCGCGGGCCGACATCAATATGCATGTCGTTGACACTTCCCTTGCCGCGGGCGCGGATGAATCACTTGCGGAGCTGTCGTCGTTGCCCGACCGCAAAACTCTGATTGTGTTTTCAAAAGCGGATCTTCAGCGGACAGCGCCGCCGCTTTTGCCCGCGGGCCTTGCCGCTGTTAGCGTCTCGGCTAAAAGCGGGGAGGGGATGGCAGAGCTAAAGTCGACGTTGGCCGGGCTGCTCGATCTGAACGATGCCGGCGACAGCCGCGCCGCAGTGTCTCAGCGTCATGCCGCGGAGCTGGGAGAAGCGATCTCTCAAGCGCGCGCCGCCGCCGCCACGCTGGAGAGCGCCGCGCCCGATCTGGCCGTCGCCGCCAGCCATCTGCGGGTTGCGGCCGAGGCGCTGGGAAGAGTCACCGGCCGCGTGTACACCGATGATCTGCTCGATGCCGTATTCAGCCGCTTCTGCGTCGGTAAATGAGAGGGGTTTACGTCCCGTGCCATTACTTATCCAGAACCCGCATCGCAAACGATAAAATTCATCTGGCGCGACGCGTGCGGATCAGCTATATTTAAACATGAAGCCAGAGATTAAACGCTTAGGCTCATGACCAACAAGAAATGCATTCAGGAGGATTTGTTATGGCGCTTGCAAAGGTTGATATCGGCTCTGAATTCAGCAGGGGTTGGAAGCTTTTCAAAGAAAACATGGGGTTGTTGGTTGTGGCCGGGCTGCTGGCCGGGCTGCTGACCATCGTGACCTGCGGATTGCTCAGCGGCCCCATGACCGTCGGGTTTTTCCTGGTGATCCAGAGGCTGATCAAAAACGATCCTGTCAAACCCCAGGCCGGAGACATATTCAAAGGGTTCGATTTTTTTGTCCAGTCACTGCTGTTGTTTATAATTCTGCTGGCTCTCGGTTTTCTGCTGGGCATAATACCGGTTGTTGGCCAGATAGTCGGCTTTCTGCTCGGCTCGCTTAT
>JAQWAM010000030.1 GCA_028707675.1 Kiritimatiellia bacterium
GGGTTTTCTACTCGGCTTTCGGGCATCGGCCCGCGACATTCCGCGACCCGAGGCTGCTGCCGTTTTATCTGGCCGGCACACAGTTCGCGCTCGGCGACCTTCCCGCTTCGACCGTTCCGAGCGGGCGCCTGACGCCCGCGCTGCGGGCGCAGGAAAAGCTCGGCTGGCGGCTGGGCGTGGAGGCCTACACGTTCCACACGCATACCTTTTTCGATACAGTGGACAAGACCGCCGGGATGGGGCTGGCCTATGTCGGCGCACTCAGCTTCCAGAAGGTGGCCAAGGACATTCCTAAAAATTTCGAGCCGGGGTTAAACGACGACGAACTGCGCGCCATACGGATGAAACTGGATGAAGCCGGGGTGCGTCTGCTCACATATTACATTCAGAGCATACCGGGCGACGAGGCCGGGTGCCGGGCGGTTTTCGAGTTTGGGCGTAAGATCGGGATCGAGACCTTCATGAGCGAGCCGCCGGCCGAGGCATTGCCTGTGATTGACCGTTTCTGCCAAGAGTACAACATCAAGGTTGCGCTGCACAATCACGACCGCAAAGGCTCGCCGCACTACTGGAGCCCGGAGGCGATCCTGAAGGCTTGCGAGGGACGCAGCCCGATGATCGGCGCTTGCGCCGACATCGGCTATTGGATGCGCGGAGGGATTGATCCGGTCAGGGCGCTTGAAACGCTGAAAGACAGGATCGTTACCCTGCAGTTGCATGACCTCGACGAGGTCAGCGCCAAGGGACAGGACGTGCCGTGGGGAACGGGTAAAGGACGTACGGAAGATTTTCTGCGCAAGGCGCGTGAACTTAAAATTGATCCGGTGATGTTCGGGCTGGAGTATTCGCGCGACTTCACGGACAACTTGGCTGCGGTAGGGCAGTGCGCCGAATTCTTCAACCGGGTCAGCATGAAGATTGGTTGAGAAGTTCACTAGTTGATTAGCGCGTCGGGAAACAACCTGCCGGACCGGTCGCGCTCTGGACTTTTGCGAGAAAGCTCGCTACACTCAATCTTGTGGCTCAATCAGACCGGATAGTTAGGCACGAGAAAAGATAAGTGTCATCGACACCAGTTGATGGTATAGATACTAACATCATGGGTAAATTCAAAGTAGCAGAGTTCTGCGTTGGTGGCGGCGGTCAAGCCCTCGGCCTTGAGGCCGCAGGTTTTGACTGCGTAGTTGCCGTGGAAATCGATGCGGATTGCTGCACAACGCTCCGCCTCAATCGCCCGCAGTGGAACGTGCTTCACGAAGACATGCGGCAAGTTGACGGCAACCGATGGCGCAACGTCGATTTGTTTGCCGCCGGTGTCCCCTGCCCTCCATTCTCCATTGCCGGCAAACAACTCGGCACAGACGATGACCGTGATCTGTTTCCTGAAGCCATCAGGATAATCGGAGAAATGAAGCCCAATGCCGTCATGTTGGAGAATGTGCCCGGCTTTGCGGCTGCCAAGTTTGCAGATTATCGTGACAAGTTACGGATCCGGTTGTTGGAACTTGGTTACGAATCTGATTGGCGGGTACTGCAGGCATCGGACTATGGGGTTCCGCAATTGCGCCCTCGGTTTATACTTGTTGCGCTACCCCCCCATAGAATGTCCTTTTTTGAGTGGCCTCGGCCGATCTGCAAACAGGTAACCGTTGGCGATACACTTCGAGACTTGATAGCGCAGAATGGATGGAAAGGCGCTCACAAGTGGGTGGCGAACGCACAGAAGATCGCGCCTACCATTGTCGGCGGATCAAAGAAACATGGCGGCCCTGATTTGGGGCCAACGCGTGCCAGGAAACAGTGGCGTGAATTGGGTGTTGACGGATTGGGTATAGCCAACGAACCTCCTGACTCCGATTTTCCAGCGGACGCCTTGCCCCGCCTAACAGTCCGTATGGTTGCCAGAGTACAGGGGTTTCCTGATTTCTGGAAGTTCAGCGGGAAGAAGACAGCGGCATATCGTCAAGTTGGCAATGCTTTCCCGCCCCCTGTCGCTTCATCCGTCGGACAAGCAATTGCCAGTGCTCTTGACGGCAAGTACCCTACGCAACATTCGAGCCGGACAATTCAGTTGAAACTATTGGAGCAGACAGTTCCATACTGTTGATGATTAGACAAGCGAGGTCAACATGAGCAAAGTTGGTTCAAAAGAGAAAATCAGACGGTTCTTGCTGGCCAACATCGGTCGCGTTATCGAATCGCACGAACTGCAGGCGGCGGCAGACGGAGCCGCCCAATACAGCAGACGATTGAGAGAACTTCGCGATGAGGAAGGTTGGCTGATCCTTTCACATAATGACAGTTCGGAATTGAAGCCGGGACAGTATCTTCTGCGCCAGAAACCAGTACAAAAAGAAAGACCTCATTTTTCCCGTATGATATCCGCAAAACTCCGGGCCGAAGTGCTCGATCGTAACGGGTTCACATGCCAAATGTGCGGATTGACTCCCGGCGAGACTGACCCTGCCACAGGCAGACCTGTGCGCCTGCATATCGGCCACATCAAGGACAAGTCTCTCGGCGGGAAGGATGAACTTTCCAACCTGCGAACGCTATGCTCTACCTGCAATCAGGGAGCGAAAAATATAACAACGGAAAAACCGAGTTCAATATGGTTGCTTTCGCAGGTGCGTCGTGCTGGCAGGGATGAGCAGAAGGCTGTTTTTGAGTGGCTTAGGAGCAAATTTGAAAGTCAATAAATAGCCGAACAAATCGCTTCTGCGGCTAAATGCTGCCGCTGAGGTTTGGCGTTCCTCAGAAACAATAGCTGTTGCATTAAGCAGCGCTTTGCTATATTATTGCGACATACCCGATAATTGGAGGAGTTTACATGACTACCGCAGTACGCGTTTCGGAGAATCTCGTGCGCGAGGCTCGATTACTTAGTGCGGTCGACAATCGGTCGGTGACAGGCCAAATCGAGCACTGGGCGCACATAGGCAGGTGTGCCGAGGAAAACCCTGACCTGACATACCGCCTGATCAAAGACGTCTTGATCGGAATTGAAGAACTGAATCAAGGCGAGTCGACCGAGTATCGTTTTGGTTGAGGCATTATGAGAATCATCCAATCACGCACATTCGAGAAGCTGGCGCGTCACTTTGCACAACAAGAAAAGAAGGTTTTAGACCAGCAGATCCGAAAGATTGCCGAGAATACCGCCCTCGGCCAAGAGAAACGAGGGCAACTTCGTGGCGTTTTCGTATACAAGTTCAAGATTCACGTCACACAGTATCTGCTTTCCTGCCGTATGGCTGATGCGGAAACGCTCGAGCTGATAATGATAGGCCCACATGAAAACTACTACAGGGATTTGACAAATCACCGGAAGACAAGACGATGACGGAAAGACAACAAAGCAATGCAGGCTAAAAAACGCTCGCTCATTTTAGCCTGATGGCACACATTCGTTGGTTGATTCGCGCGGAGGATATAGCGATTTTGGGGCGAAACTGTTAATGTTCGTTTAAGAGCAGGCGTAAAAAAGGGGGAAGCATGAGGGGGATTCAGAACAAGCTGGCGATCACACGGCGGGGGTTCATCGGCAGTGCGGCGGCGTTGGCCGTGCCGCATGTGATCAGGTCGTCGGCCTTGGGCGCCGACGGCGCGACGGCGCCTGGCAACCGGATCACGGTCGGGCTGATCGGACGGGGATGCATGGGCCGCGGTCATCTGGCGCGCCTGGTCGGGGACCGTGACGTGCAGGTTCTGGCTGTGTGCGACGTTGACCGCCCGCGCCGCGAAGAAGGCCGGGAGGCTGTGGACGCGCACTATGCCGACGCGCGCGCCAGCGGCGCGTACAAGGGGTGCGCCGCGTATAACGATTACCGTGAGATGCTGGCGCGCAAGGACATCGACGCGGTCGTGATCGCCACGACGGATCACTGGCACAGCCCCATATTGATCGATGCGGTCAAGGCGGGCAAGGACGTGTATTGCGAAAAGCCGGTGTCGATGAGCGTTGCCCAAGGGCGCGAGCTGGTTGAGGCTGTGCGCGCGAACGGACGTGTGTTCCAGACCGGGTCGCAGTACCGCTCCATGAAATCGCTGAACCCGGCGATCAGCTTCATCCGCGGCGGCGGGCTGGGCAAGATAAAGGCGGTTTTCACGCATTGGACATGGCAGAATATCCCGACTGTCGGCAAATCGCGTTTCCCTCTGAATCCGGCGTTGCCGGAAGAGCCGCTGCCGGAAGGGCTGGACTGGAAACAGTGGGTGGGGCCGGCGCAGTGGCACCCTTACAACCACCATTACCACAGAAATCCGATTCCCGGGGTGGTGCCATGGAATTTCTGCGCTGATTTCGGCAACGGCAACACGACAAGCTACCATTCGCACTCGGCTGATGTGATCCAGTACGCGCTGGGCGTGGAGGAGAGCGGCCCGGTGGAGATCATGCATCCTTCCGGCGGAAAGTATCCGACACTTACCTGCCGCTACGCGGACGGCACTCTGCTGCACCATATTGACGATTGGAGCCAGCCTAAAACGCTTTATCACGCGGTGCCTGACGACGCTCAGCTTTACGGCATGTTCGGGGGACTGTTCGTGGGCGAGCGCGGGTGGCTGAACGTGATGTATGAGAGCGGCAAGCAGATGCAGGGCGGGCCTGACAGCATATTCGAGGAGATGAAGCTGAAGACGCGGGTTATCAGCGGAGCCAACCACCACCACGCCAACTGGTTCGAGTGCGTAAAGAGCCGTCATAAACCGAGTTCGCACGAGGAGATCGGGCACAGGTCAGCCTCGTTAGGTCATTTAGTGACCGAGTCCTTCAAACAGGAGCGCTCGCTCAAATGGGATCCGGCGCGTGAGGTTTTTGCGCTCTACGCGAAGGTGCCGGTCTGATAGAATATGGCCGCATGAGCGCATTGATTTTTGACATGGACGGCGTTTTGGCCGACAACTCCGATTATCATGTGTTGGCCTGGACTGAATACGCCCGCCTGTTCGGGCGCGAGCTGACCGCGGACGAGATAAAAAGGCGTCTCGGTTTCAACAACCGGGAATACATGCGTTTTCTTCTGAACCGCGAGCCGACCGACAACGAGGTCGAGCGTTCGACCGTTGAGAAAGAGGCGCTTTACCGCAAGATATTTGGGCCGCATCTGGCAGCGCCTGCCGGCCTGATGCCTTTGCTAAAATTCGCCCGCGGGAAAAAGGTCATGTGCGGGGTCGCGACCTCTGCCCCGGAGGAGAACGTCAAATTCGTCTTGGACGGTTTGAATATCCGGCACTATTTCAATGAGGTGGTTGATGCCACGCATGTCAAGAACTGCAAGCCTGATCCCGAGATATACCGGGTGGCCGCGGACAGGCTGGGGGTGGAGCCGGGCCGGTGCCTGGTTTTCGAAGATGCCATCGCGGGCATAAAGTCGGCCAAGGCCGCCGGAATGCGGGTGATCGCGCTGACCAGCTCGTATCCGGCTGACGTGCTGGCCGATTACGCCCCGTCGGCCATCATCCGATCCTTTGACGATCTTTACAAGCCGTGTCCGGCCCGGGAGCTTGTGGAAAAGGTCACGGGGCATAAGCTTGCCGTTTGACAAGCAGGGCGGTCTGGGAATACGTTCTTTATTACCTGAGCCTGATCTGTTTTAATAAATGCATGTTTTCAGGTTTCATAAGGAATAGCCATGACAGACAGTAATTGCGTGTTCTGCAAGATCGTGGCCGGGCAGATACCCTGCCACAAGGTGTACGAAGACCAGCACACCATCGCTTTTCTTGACATAGCGCCTTTTGAAAAGGGGCATGTTCTGGTTGTGCCCAGGTGTCATGCCGTGTATTTCACCGATTTGCCCTCCGAACAGATAGCTCCCCTCGGTATGGCGGTGCGGCGGGTGGCGGGAATGCTTTTGGAGCGCCTGCCTTGTGACGGGTTCAATATGCTCCAGAATAACGGGGCGTGCGCGACGCAGGTTGTGCCGCACGTGCATTTCCATGTTATCCCGCGCTGGAACGGTCGACAGATCAATTGGACCTCCGGAAAATACGATGGCGCCGAAGAGCTGCAGGCAATACAGCGCCGTCTGTGCGGCGAGAGGTGAAGCCGGACAAAAGGTCATGGGTTTATGGCGCGTAAGGTGCTGACGGATATGAACGCTTCATTTCAGGAAACGGTTTTGGAATTGTGCGAAAAGGACCGGCGCTATCATCCTGACGCTTATTCCTTCATGGTTGAGGCCTTGGACGCGACGGTCAAGGATATCCGCAAGCGGCAGCCGGAACACGAGCGTCATGTGACCGGCAAAGAGCTGCTGGAGGGGATAAGGGATTTCGCGCTGGACGAGTTCGGGCCGATGGCTTTCACGCTGTTCGATGAGTGGGGCATACATGCGACGCGGGACTTCGGGGAGATAGTCTTCAATCTGGTCGAGTGCGGAAGGCTGGGAAAAACTGATAAAGACAGCATTGATGATTTTGACGGCATTTATGATTTCGAAGAGACTTTCTTGAAGCCTTTTGAACCGAAAAAGCACAAGCCGCATGCCAAATCTCCGGCGGTGCGACGCCGCAAGAAGAGAGGGTGATATGCTGATGCGGGCATAGCCCGCATCCCAAGTGTGTGAGTGTGTTAGTATGTGGGTATGAACTCACGTGCGGTCATACGTGAACACAGGTCTTTTCAACGGTTGGTTTTTTTGCGGCAGAGGCAGAGAGCGTAGCAATAAAGGTAGAAATGAACCCCATTGATTTGACGATCTCGCGTTTTGTGTTTCCCCGGATGCATCCGGAGGGGCGGCGGTTCGTGGCGCTGGCGGCTTTGCTGGCGGCACTGGCGGCTGTGCTGTGGTGGCCGCTCATTCTGCCGGGCGCGGGGTTGGCGTATGCGGTTTATTTGTTCTTTCGCGACCCGGATAGGGTTACGCCGACCGATCAGGCGGTTATCGTAAGCCCCGCGGACGGCATTGTCAGTATTGTTGACAAGGTTCCGATCCCTGCCGCGCTGGAGGCCGGGGACGATCCGGTATGGAGGGTCTGCGTTTTCATGAGTGTGCTGGATGTGCATGTCAACCGCATGCCTGCGGCAGGCACGGTGGTCAGCTCGTGTTACATACCCGGCAAATTCTTCAACGCTTCCCTGGACAAGGCGAGCGAGCACAATGAGCGGCGCCTGTACCTGTTGCGGACGCCGCGCGGCGAGCGGCTGGCGGTTGTGCAGATTGCCGGGCTTATCGCCCGACGCATCGTCAGTTTTGTAAGGGAGGGTCAGGTTCTGGCCTGCGGCGAGCGACTGGGGCTAATCCGCTTCGGCAGCAGGGTTGATGTTTATTTGCCGCCCGGGGTCGTTCCGGCTGTGTTGCCCGGACAGATCATGGTGGCTGGTGAGACCGTCGTCGCAAAGGTTCAAGATCATGGCTAGAATCCGTCTTAGAAAGCGCAAACCCAAGCAGCGTGTGCCGCGCGAGATACCGGTGCGCGCGATGGCGCCGAACATCGTGACGATGATGGCGGCCGCCAGCGGCGTGACATCGATTCGCTACAGCTGCCAGGGGCAGTGGCGCTTTGCCGTGATAGCGATCTTCATCGCGTGTGTGCTGGACGGTTTGGACGGGCGCGTGGCGCGCCTGCTGCGGGCGACGTCGCGTCTCGGCGCAGAACTGGACTCGCTGGCGGATTTCGTGAGTTTCGGCGTGGCGCCTGCGATCCTGGTCTATTTCTGGATCATAGAGACCGTCACCGAAAAAAGCATATGGTATCCGTTGCGCGGCATGTTCTGGGCCTTTGCCCTGTTTTTCGCCATGTGCGCCGCTTTCCGTCTGGCGCGTTTCAACATCATGACGGACGGCGGGCCGACGCAGCCTTACTGGAAGCATTTTTTCATGGGGCTGCCGGCGCCTGGCGGTGCGGGACTGGTGATAACGCCGGTAATATGGCACTTGCATACCGGCTCTGATATGCTGCAGACGCCCTTGATCGGCAGCCTGATGCTGCTGACGTGCGGGGTGCTGATGGCGTGCCGCTGGCCGACCGTATCGATCAAAAGTCTGCGAGTCCCTGCCAGCCGCATGATCCCTTTCCTGCTGCTGGTGATGTTCGTGATCGGCATGCTGATATCGCAGTTCATGCTGACGCTGGGGGTGATCGGCATTCTCTATTTCATGTCGATCCCCTTCAGCGGGTACGCCTTCATGCGGACGCGCCGACGTTACGAGGCGCAGCAGCAGATTTTGCGCAGTGACGCGGCGCAGGCCTGAAGGGAGAGCTTGTGACGCTATTCCCTTATGGCGGGGATGGACAGTCGGGAACAGTCGGCCGTAACTTCATAACCTTCCGGGGCTTTTAGGCTGTACGTTAATTTGTTGTCATGCTTGCGCCAACTGAGCGCGAGCGAGTCGTTTTTGACCGGAATCACGCCTTTGCAATGGTTCAGCGGCACATCTGGGAAAGTCAGTGCGATCCTTTTGTTGACGGGATCAATAGACCGGACGCCCAGAACGTCGCGGTAATACATGCGCGCGACATGGCTGGCGAAGCCGTGGCTGCAACTGGCTCTGGGCGTGTCGTTCTCCCACAGGGTGCCGGTCAGGTCGGTCATGTTCAGGAAATAGCCTTTGGTCTCGTTCAGGATTTGGGCGGACAAATGCTGCCGCGACAACAACTCCAGCCGCAGGTAGTTGCCGATAAAAGCGTTGGCGAAATGTATCTCGGGATATTTCCCGGTCTTTTTGCGGTCAGGCCCGAAATCGTCACGCAAAGTTTTCCATAACGCGGCATGGGTCTCGGGCCTCCGCCAGATTTTGTCCAGAACCCCTTGATACGCAATGGGTTTTAGCATAT
>JAQWAM010000031.1 GCA_028707675.1 Kiritimatiellia bacterium
GATAAACGTCGCTATCTTTGCGCAGGATCTCAACGTCATGCGTGAACGCCTCTTTTGCCGCGAACAACGGCACATGGCGGCCTGCCTGCTCGATTTCGGACAACGAGCGTTTCAAATCCAGATATTCCCGGGGAGAAAATTCCGGAGAGTTGATCATGTAGCGCATTGTTCCGTCCAGGACGCCGCCGGCGGCGTCCTGCTCCATGTTGAAGCGCACTCCCGACCGGTCTATGGCAAGCGCGCCCGGCACCGCATGCGGCGCGCCTAGCGCCGCATTTATGTCCACCTTGACGCGCTCTTCAATCCCGCAGGTGACGCCGGTGTCCAGAGTGTAGCGCCGTTCCCGCAGACCGGTCTGCCTGATCACGATATTGGAGTAACCTAAAGTCATTCCCAGCCACGGCAAAGCCGCCTGGTCAAGCCCGTTTCCGCGCACTGGATATTCAGGCACGCGGACGGCTAAAGCGACCTCAAGCGGCGTTTCCGTGTCCTGCAGGTCTTCCGGGGTGATCCGGCACTCTATAACTTCCGCCCCGGGCAGACCGCTTTTGAGGGCTTTCTCGAAAAACCGTCGGCGCTGCTCGTCCTTCTGGCGCGCCAGATGTCCGCGGTAGGCGTTAACGTTGATGCCCTCGAAAATCATCCGGGTTTTCAGAAGCAGCGTACCATCCCCGTCAAGCGCGCCTTCCGAAACGATTCGGGCCATGTTGTTTTCGGCGGGGTAAACGTCTGAGACCAGCAAGGTCTCGCCCTCTGGCCGCGCCACCAGATAGCTTCGGTTGCACAAATACGCCGGGAACAGGTCCCGCGCGTTTTCGTCGGTGGGATCCATCAGCACATAGCCGCCGCCGGGCTTGTCCACCGCCGTGACCGCGTGATTGAAGAACGGCAGCGGCACCTCGCAGTCCATTTTGGCGCCGGCGTGGATCAGGACCGGATATGCGGGAATGTCCGCGAGCCGCAGCATCGCCGCCAGCAGCGCCGCCTTGTCCCGGCATACTCCGTAACGGTTGTTGAAGGTCAGGTCGACCGCGTGAGGCTCATATCCCGGAGCCGTGTCCTCGGGCGTGATGCCCATGTAGCGTATCTCTTGCGACACGAACTTGAAAACGCGCCGGATCTTGTCATCGCGCGAGGCTGCGCCTCTGATCAGATCTTCAACCTTGCGGCGCATTTCCGGCGTGGTCTTGGACATGGCCGGACGGCATAGTTCCCAGTACCAGCGCGAGACCGTTTGCCAATCTTGGATCGTGCTCATGATCAGGCGCTGAACCTGTGTGTGCAGCGGAGGCATATCTGGCTCCGGGAACATCCGCGGCACATCCTTGACCACCCAGCGGTGCGACGTCCTGCCGTCAGGCTGCGGCGTTTTCAGGTACTCGACCGTGTTGGTTACAGGATCGCGCGTGACGATATGCCGCAACGGCAGCTCCGGCGGCGCCGATACAATGTATTCCAGCCGCGCGATCGGCTGATCGTACTCAAAGACCGCGTAATCCGACCATGTGCCCGGCATGCGCGTCTTGGATGTCACGCGGCAGGTGACCAGACGGCAGAGGTCGCCGATCTCGACATCGGGCAGGGAGACGCTCAGCACTTTATTGTCGGGATCATAAATATTCGCGCCCATCTGGCCAGCGTCGGTCATGACGCGCGCAAAGGCCTGCATGTCCACCGGCACGACCCTGCCGTCGGGCTTGATGATCTCCGCCCGGTGCACGAAAGCGGTCCCGTAGCTGGCGCTGAATCCGATCTGATGAGATGACGCCGCCCGGCGGCCTTTTTCGGTCAGCACCTTCGAAAACTCGTCGTCCCACAAGACCGACGTCCCGTCCTTCTCGTAAACCTCCATCACGCGGTCGTCGACCAGCACCCTGTCGGCATCAGGGAATCGCCGCAGCGTCACGTTTGCGGCCGCCCTCGCGACTGCGTCGCGGTCAAGCATGAACCCCTCCGGCGGCGCGTTGGACCGGCCGATCTGCGATAAAACCAAAGGCAAAGCCGCGAGCCACCGGTAACGAATACGCATATGAACGCCCTTCAATAAAATGTGTCGGATCAAACGCCATTGATTCAACCATCTTGCGGCGAGCGCGTCAATTGCGATCCGTCCCCGCCGCGGCTCTGTTCAACACATTTTATCCCTTATGCGGCTAAATGACCGCTTGTTTCCGCCTCGCAACAGTCATACAATAACCGCACAAGGGATAAAACGCTATTCGTTGGTGCCATCGACGGAACGAACATCGTGCTGCTGATAACCTATCCTGGGGCGGGGTGGATTGGCGTTCTTCCGGGTGCAGTCCAAAGCAATGGGACCTATATGAGCGGTGCGGATCCCATGGACGGTGACAGGTGGTGGGCGGTAAGAAGATGACTGCCGAACCAGCCCACTCAGACAACGCGATATCGTGTGTGGTAGGCGACGTTGGCCGATCCCAGAGAGACAGCACGACAAAGACAGAGATAACTATGCGCGTACTCATTGGCATAGTGCTTGGCCTTATTCAAATCGTCCTTGTGACTTTTGGTTGTTGGTATATTGCAGACAACTTCGGCGCTATTTATCCTGCTGCGCGGGGGCTTCATAAGGTAGGACCACTGATTGCCTTAATTTGTCTTACGTGGCCCGGCTATATTATGATCAGAATCGACCCGCTCTTGAGGCTTCACGACCCAAATAGCGCTTGCTCTGTGTGTCACAATTGTGTTACATTCAACTCATGAAAACAGCCGTACTCCATACACGCATCGCTCCAGCAATAAAGACGCAGGCGGAAAACGTTTTCGACCAGATCGGTCTTACGTCATCGGATGCGATACGAATCTTCTTCAAGCAGGTGATTCTCAGAAAAGGACTACCGTTCGATGTTGCGATTCCGAACAAGGAAACCGCGGCAACGCTTAAGAAGAGCGAGAATGACATCGGGGTTAAGACTTTTAACACGCCTGAAGAGGCCTTTGCGCAATGGGATAACCTGTGAAGCAGCTTCAACAGACGACCAAGTTCGAAAAGGACTTGGCAAGGATGAAGAGGCGGGGTGCTGATGTGGGCATGCTCAGACAGGTGGTCTTGACCCTTATTCAGGGAGAGCCCTTGGCCGTGAAACACCGCGACCATCCGTTAAGCGGAAACTGGAGTGCCCACCGCGAGTGCCATCTCAGCCCTGACTGGCTTCTGATTTATCGGACGTCACCCGACGCTGTTCGGCTTGAGCGTACGGGAACGCATAGTGACTTGTTTTAAAAAAATGGCCAACCCTTCAGCGCACACAACGGCGTGACCGCCATGTGTGGCTGGCAACGTTGGCTGAACATAAGAAAGGAGACGAGACATGTCAAAGGCAGATGTCGTTAGAGGCATTCTGCCGCCCTTGAGGCGCAGAGGGCGCAGACCCAGTGAACATTCAGAATTGACAAGTAATCACAAAGTGACTACCATAACGACATGAAAACGACACTCATACCTATCGGCAATTCGCGTGGCGTTCGGATACCGAAGCCTTTCATCGAGCAGTGCGGGCTAACGGAACAGGTGGAGATGGACGTGCGGGATTGCATGATCCTCATCCAATCCCCTCGGCGGCCGCGCGCCGGATGGGCGGATGCTTTCGAGCAGATGGCCCGTGAGGGGGACGACAAGTTATTGGAGGGTCAGCCGACCTCGACCCGTTGGGACGAGGAGGAGTGGCAATGGAAGTAGATCGCTTCGACGTATTCCTCGTGGCCCTCGACCCAACGGTCGGACACGAGATCAAGAAGACAAGGCCCTGCGCGGTGATCTCACCGGATGAGATGAACCACCACATTGGGACCGTCATCATTGCTCCCATGACAACCAAGGGGCGCGACTACCCTACGCGGGTGCCTTGCACATTTCAAGGGACCGAGGGGCAAATCGTGTTGGACCAGATTCGGACCGTTGACAAAACACGTCTCGTCAAGAAGTTGGGCCGTCTTTCCCCAACAGCATCGGATAAACTGCTCAGTGTTCTCACGGAGATGTTCCAGAAATGAAGCCCCAACAAGACCGTGGAGACGACGGGATACCGCCGCCTCACCGCTGACGTTGGCTGCTTGACAAATGCATCCGAATCAGCCATATTGATATGCATGAGAACAACACTCAACATAGACGACGGGATTTTGGCGCAGGCATCTCGACTGACCGGGGTAGATGAGAAGACCTCTCTGGTGCGTATGGGGCTCGAAGCCCTTGTCGCACGCTACAGCGCGCGACGTTTGGCGGCACTAGGTGGTTCTGAACCCGATGCCAAGCACGTTCCTCGCCGGAGGACGGCATAGTGGTGCTCGTAGACACCTCCGTCTGGATCGACCACTTCCGTGTGACGAGCGGCAGTCTCGCCTCACTCTTGGAAATGGGCGAGGTTGCCATGCATCCGTTTGTCTTAGGGGAATTGGCCTGCGGTAACTTGGCGAACCCGAAGGAAATCATTGCCTTGTTGCACGCCCTTCCGCCTGTGAGAAAAGTCGAGGATGACGAGCTTCTGCTGTTTTTGGAGCGCCACACTCTCATGGGATGCGGTGTTGGCCTGATTGATGTGCATCTCCTAGCATCGTGTCATTTGGACGGATGCCGGTTGTGGACAAAAGATAAACGGCTCCGAACCATCGCAACCGGGATGGGAATCGAATTCAGCCATCCATGATTTGCACGCTATGCGCTACCGCGCAAGCGTGAACTCCACGATGTCGCCGACGCTTCGCGTCGGCAACATCGTTCGGCAAAAGAAATACCAGAGTTATGAAAATAACCTGCAGTCGCCAGA
Source organism: Kiritimatiellia bacterium (assembly GCA_028707675.1). Lineage (GTDB taxonomy): Bacteria > Verrucomicrobiota > Kiritimatiellia > RFP12 > UBA1067 > JAQVQN01. The sequence goes on from JAQWAM010000031.1 coordinate 4,791, forward strand.
ACTAGCATCTGCCGACCAACACTCTGAACCGTACTCAAAATGGCCCGAAGCAATAGGGTCCATCCGTCTATTGCACTCATGGCCCTATTATGGTATTATCGCGACACATATCTGGAGGACTGGCTATGCCTCAAATCATACCCATCAGAGACTTGAAGAATACGGCTGAGATTTCACAAAAATGCCGAATGGCGGATGCTCCGATTTTCATCACGAAAAACGGCTATGGCGACATGGTTATCATGAGCATGAAGCGCTACGAGGAAAGTTTGGCGAAACTCGACATCTACTCAAAACTGGATGAAGCTGAGCATCAGATATCCGCAGGAAAGACGGTTGCGGCGGAAACATCCATGAAGCGCCTTCGGGCCAAGCCCCATGTATGAGATTCTCATAACGGATTTTGCCGAGCAGGACTTGGACGGCATTGTAGAGTACATCGCTGTTAAGCTGGCGAATCCGCCAGCCGCCGGGACGTTCTTAGACAACGTCGAAGCCTGTTATGGAAGTCTCTGGCGCACACCCCGAATGTTTAGTGAATGCGAAGACAAGTATCTAAAGAGAAAGGGCTACCGCAAAGCGCTGATTCACAATTACCTCCTGATATTTCGGATTGATGGGAAGGCCCGTGGGGTCTATGTCCTTCGCTTCTTTTACGCGGGACAAGACTATGTTAAACAACTCTAAACCGACTTCCGAACCAAGCGCGGGAGGCGACGGGATGCCGCCGCATCCGCGCTGACGTTGTGCCCAGCAAACCAACGCGCCCATTGCCAACGGCCATATTGTAATCAAATTCAGAGCGTGTTATCTTATAACCATGACGCAACAAGAGATAGAGCTTTACTTTAACCGCTTGTCAGAGATATTAAGCACTTATGACGTTGTGGGCGAAATAGTGCTTTTCGGCGGAGCCGCAATGGTATTGGCGCACAAGGCACGCGCCAGCACGAAGGATGTCGATGCCATCTTCGAGCCCAAGGACATGGTTTACAGGGCTGCCGCTGCTGTCTCGCAGGAGTGCGGTGCGGCTGACGGCTGGCTTAATGATGCCGTTAAAGGTTTTGTCAGCGAAAAAGGCGCGACAGCCCCCCTGCTTGATTTGCCGAACCTCAAAGTTTATGTGGCCGTACCTGAATATCTGTTGGCCATGAAGTGCATGAGCATGCGGCTGGGCAAAGACGAAACCGATATCCGCGACATCCGATTCTTAATGCAAAGTCTTGGGTTACGTTCAGCCGATGAGGTTTTGCGCATCGTTGAAAGGTTCTACCCGCAGAACAGAATCCAGCCTAAAACCCGCTTTGCGGTAGAAGAGCTCTGCCAAAATCTTGAGGCCAAATGAAGCACACGCATCTGACAATCAGAGAGATCAGCCAACGTTGGCATGACGAAGCCCGGCAGAACCAGCCGCTATCGATGGAGCTTATCGGCGATCTGCTGGATGATTTCAGGCAGCGCACTCCGACAACCTCCGCAAAGATGGAGCTTGTCGCGCAGCCGCCGGTTTGGTTTCACACCGAGCAACACGCTGACTGTAACGCCTATTTGGCTGCCGTGGCGGAAACCCTTTGCCGCGAGACCGGTCTGGCGCCCCCGCCGTGGACCGAGTCACATCTTTGCTATCTGCACCGCCCGTGGTTCGCATGCGGTCTGGAAACCCTAAAAGCACTTCTGCTGGTTGAAAGCCCCGTGCCCTTCCGCCGCCGCAACCTTTTTGTCTCTGCGAACGCCTTGTCCCGTGTTTAACCCAAAGCGGTCGCTGCCCGCAACCCATAACAATTGAATCCTGTCGGCATGAAGAAGCCGAGTCACCCCATTCCGCAGGTCGCCGTGCTGATGCCGTTGACCCTCAAAAGCCACCCGGATGTCTTCAACGGCATCCCGCAATACGCGCGTCCACGACCCGTGGCGGCTCTGCCGCGCATGGAGGGGCACCCCGCGGTGACGGCGAACAGCATGGCGCCAGTATAGGGCAAGAGCTTGTTCGCTGTTCCCAGTCAAGGGCTGCCCCCGATTGCCTTACAGGCTGACCCACTGTCCGTCGGCCGCCGACTTCAGCACCGCGTCGCATATGCGGGCGGTCTCATAGGCGTCGCGGAAGTTCGGACGAGCGTTCTCGCCCTTGGCGGCGGCTTCGAGGAAATCGGCGATCTGATGCACGAAACTGTGCTCGTAGCCGATCTGCAGGCCCGGCACCCACCAGTGCTTCATGTACGGCTGGTCGCCGTCGCTGACGTGGATGGAGCGCCAGCCGCGCACAATCCCCTCGTCGCGGTGGTCGAAATACTGCAAACGGTGCAGGTCGTGCAGATCCCAGCGGATCGAGGCTTTCTCGCCGTTGATCTCGAAGGTGAAGAGCGCCTTGTGCCCGCGCGCGTAACGCGTTGACTCGAAATTGCCCATCGACCCGTTCTCGAACCGGCAGAAGAAGGTGCAGGCGTCATCGATCTTGACCGGCTCGACCTTGCCGGTCTCTACGTTCTTGCGCTCTTTAACGAACGTCTCGGTCATCGCGTTCACGTCCTTGATCGCGCCGTTCTGCCACACGGCCAGGTCGATGCAGTGGGCCAGCAGGTCGCCGGTCACGCCGGAGCCGGCCGCCTTGGCGTCAAGCCGCCAGGTCGCCATACCGCCCTGCGGCACGTCGGCGGAGATCGTCCAATCCTGCAGGAAGTTCGCCCGGTAATGGAAGATCTTGCCCAGGCGCCCTTCGTCGATTAGCTTTTTCGCCAAGGCCACGGCAGGTATCCGCCTGTAGTTGAAAGATACGAAGTTGAGCACGCCGGCCTTTTCCACCGCCTCGGTCATGGACAGCGCCTCGGCACTGTTGCGCGCGACGGGCTTTTCGCATATCACCATCTTGCCGGCCTGGGCCGCCGCGATCGCGATCTCGGCATGGAAGTTGTTGGGCACGCAGATCTCGACGACTTCGATGTTCTTGTCCTCGACCACGCGCCGCCAGTCCGTGGTGCAGAATTCATACCCCCAGCGGTCGGCAAACGCCTGAGCCTCGGTTTCTACCAATCCGCAGACGGTCTTCAGTACGGGCTTGTATTCGAGGTCAAAGAAATTGCCGACCCGGCGGTAGGCGTTCGAGTGGGTGCGGGCCATGAAGCCATAGCCGATCATTCCGATATTGAGGTCTTTTTTGGATGTCATTTTATGGGGTTCCTTTTGTCAAAAACAATCGATAAATCGAATGAATCGAATCGCTCGATACCGTCGATTCAATCGCGTTTCGCGTCACTCCGTCCAGCCGTGCGCCCCGCGCACCTGCAGCATCGCGCGGAGGATGCTGTTCCAAGTGTCGGGCAGCGTCATAACTTCGTTGTTGAACATGCAGCCGTCCCAGCAGAGGTGCCGGACCGTCCGCGTCAGCTCGCCCTTCTCGTCGCGCAGCCACTGGCCCGCGCACCAGACGATATCCAGTTTGGCGTTGGGATCGTCCGGCAGGCAGTGGCGGCCGGTCTTGTCGTGCGAGCCCTGACCCTTGACCGTGGAGTCGTTCTGGGCCACGTGGAAATCTATAGTCCACGGCCGCAGCGCGGCGGCTAGCTTGGTGTAGGCCGCGCGGAAGGTCGCGGTGTCGGCCCAGTCGAAATCTTCCGGCACCATGCGCGCCTCGGGCGCGTTGTAACCGAGCAGATAGAGCAGCGTGTGCGCCATGTCGGCCTGGAAACCTAAAGTCTTGGGCCGTCCCACGCCTTCGAGCACGTCGAGCATGGCGCGCCACGAGTGCATGCCGCCCCAGCAGATCTCGCCCTCGGCGGCCAGCCATTCGCCGTCATCCTCGGCTATGTCGCAGGCTTTGGTGAAAGTGTCGATGATCATGCGCGTGTTGCCGGCGGGGTCTTTGGCCCAGTCGGCCACACCGCCCGACGAGTC
>JAQWAM010000032.1 GCA_028707675.1 Kiritimatiellia bacterium
ATGCGCGGCGCGCACGTTTTCATCGGGGTTTCGGTCGCTAATTGTGTTAAGACGGAAGACGTGCTGGGCATGTCGGAATACCCGGCGATTTTCGCGATGTCCAACCCTGATCCCGAGATAAGGCCGGAGGCGGTGGCGGCGGCTCTGGGGGGGCGGCCTTATGTCATGGCTACGGGACGTTCCGACTATCCCAACCAGATCAACAATGTGCTGGGGTTCCCGTATCTTTTCCGCGGCGCTCTCGACGCGCGCGCCTGTACCATCAACACGGCGATGAAGGTGGCCGCATCCGAGGCTCTGGCGGAGTTGGCGCGCGCGCCGGCGCTGGACGAGGTGCGGAAACTTTACAGCCGCGAGCGCTTGGATTTCGGTGACGGCTACATAATACCCAAGCCGTTTGACCGTCGGCTGTTTGTCGAGGTCTCGTACGCGGTCGCCAAGGCGGCGGTAGAATCCGGCGCGGCACCGGCTGGAACTGATCTGGCGGGACTGCGCGAAAGTCTGGAGCGGCGCGACACCAGCCGGTGATTGCGGCATCGTTTGATATTGACAAAAATCAAAAAAATGTCAATATGGGCACTTTTACGGGGCTTAAGCTGAAACGATACTAAGGAACTTGCTTATGAGCGACAAGGTGAAGGTTCTTATAACCGGCATGGGCGTGATAACGCCTGTGGGAAACACGGTCGACGCGATGTGGGCCAACATCAAGAACGGCGTCAGCGGGATCGGGCGCATTACCAAATTCGACCCTGCGCGTGTTGACAGCAAGGTCGCCGGGGAAATCAAGAATTTTGACGTTTCCGAATATGTGGAGCCGAAAGAGGCGCGGCGCATGGCGCTCTTCACGCAGTACGCGCTGGCTGCGGCCAAGCAGGCGTGGCAGGACGCGGGGCTGGCGGAAAGCGGCACGGATCCCGAGCGCGTGGCGGTCATGATCGGTAACGGCATCGGCGGCACCGAGGTTGATCTGGATGCCTACCGCATCCTTTTCGAGCGCGGTCCGGGGCGGCTCTCGCCGATGATGATACCGAAGCTGATCGCCAACGAGGCAGCCGGAAACATATCGATCGCGCTCAACGCCAAGGGAGCGGCGCACACGATCGTGACGGCGTGCGCGTCGGGCACGGACGCCATCGGGGTTGCTTTGGACATGATCCGGACGGGGCGCGCCGACGTGGTGGTCGCCGGCGGCACTGAGGCGACGGTAACGGAGTATTGCGTCGGCGGATTCTGCGCCATGAAGGCGTTGAGCACCAAGTACAACGAGACGCCCGAGCGTTCCAGCCGTCCTTTCGACGCTAACCGCGACGGGTTCGTGATGGCCGAGGGAGGCGCAATCCTGATACTCGAGTCGGAGGCGCACGCGAAGGCCCGGGGAGCCCGTGTACACGCGGAGCTGGCGGGTTACGGCGCCTCTGGCGACGCCTATCATCTGACCGCGCCTGATCCGGAAGCGTCGGGCGCCGTGCGCGCCATACGTCTGGCGCTCAAAGACGCGGGCCTGGCGCCCGAGGAGATTGACTATGTTAACGCTCACGGAACGTCGACGCCGCTGAACGATCCGATGGAGACCAAGGCCGTGAAAGCCGTTTTCGGCGAGCACGCCCGCAAGCTCAAGATGTCATCCACCAAGAGCATGACCGGCCATATGCTGGGGGCGGCGGGAGCGGTGGAGGCGGTTATCTGCACACTGGCGATCAAAGAAGGGTTCTATCCGCCGACAATCAACCATGAGACACCGGACCCGGCATGCGATCTTGACGTTGTTCCCAACGAGGGCGTCAACGGCGCCATCTGGGCCGCGGTATCCACCTCGCTGGGCTTCGGCGGGCATAACGGCGTTTTAGTGATCAAGGCGGTATAGCAGAATTAACGCCCGTAGCCGTCCCGGCAACGGACAAACGCATACAGGTGATTAAAATGAGCGATGAAGTCGTGTTGCCTAAAAAGATGGTGGAAGACGGGATGGGCTACGATGGCCCGACCGAAGACCTTCTGCCGCACCGCAAGCCGTTCCTTTTCGTGGACAAGCTCTTGTACGCGGATCAGAAGCGCTATCAGGGAGAGGTCACCTACGGAGAGGACTCGTGGTTCTTCAAGGGGCATTTCCCGGATTATCCGGTTGTGCCGGGGGTCATTCTGGTTGAGAGCCTGGCGCAGTGCGGCGGGGCGGGTCTGGTCGCTTCGGGCATTGTGCGCAACGGGCTGTTCTTTCTGATCGGTGTTAACGGGGCCAAATTCCGTCGGCAGGTGCGCCCCAAGGAGAAACTGCGCATGGAAATAGAGAACACCAAGGTCAGCTCGCGCATGGTGGTGCAGAAAGGCATGGCTTATGTCGGGGACGAGCTGGCGGCAGAGGCCGAGTTCCGCTGTGTGCTGGGGCCGAACAAATGAGCGGGGGTTGACGGTTTGCGCTTATGACGGGCGGCGACCTCCGTCGCCTTGACTTTCCCGTTGGGATTATGTATTTTTATGACCGATTGCCTCCGGTATAAGGTGAAAAGTGCCCAAAGCCTACTATTGGGGGTGTTTTAGTGAGTTTTTTTAACGAGGACAGGCAACCTGATGGCATCCAAGACATCAAAACCGAAAAAAGACAAGCCAGTTGTCAAGAAGATAGCCACTAAAAAAAGCGAGGCTACTAAAAAAGCGGTAAAAACCCCGACTAAGCAGCCCCCAGAAAAGGCGCCGGGGAAGAACAAAGCCGGGCGCAAGAAGCGCGAAGTCAAAAAAGACACGGTGAAGCTGCAAGCGGCGGACACTGAAGTCATTTCGGAAGATCTCTCATTTGATGCGGAAGAGCTGATCACCATGAGCGCCGCCGACGAAATTGTGACGACGGGGGGGCTCGGCGCGCATGATGATGATCTGGACGATCTGGCCGCGGATCTTGTCGAGGATGAGCATTTTGACGATGCTGGCGAAGAAGCCGAGGAATTCGATGTCATAGAGGGTTCGGAGTTCGGTGTCGTTTACGATCACGGGCTGGATATGGAGACTGACCGCATCGCGGCGAAAGTCAAGCGCGAGGAGCGCAGCGAGCGGATCAAAACCCTGATAAAGAAGGCCGAGGCGCAGGGCGGGTATCTGACTTACGACGATATCAACGAAATATTGCCGAGCGCCGTGATCAAAGACACGGACATCGAGTCTTATCTGGCCATCCTGCGCGGGATGGAGATTGAGATCATCGACGCTTCCGAGGTGGAACGCTTCCGCAGCGAGCATGAGCAGGACGAGCAGCGCGGACGCGGCAACCGTATGGATTTCTTCGACGATCCCATCAGGATGTATCTGCACCAGATGGGGCAGGTGCCGCTATTGACGCGCGAGCAAGAGGTTGAGATATGCAAACGTATCGAGATCGCGGAAAGCAAAGAGCGCGAGATGTTCAACCAGTTCGCGTTCACTCCAAGGCTCTATCTCGAACTTATTGATCGGTTGGAGACCGGCGCGGAGCGGTTCGACCGTGTCGTGACCGATAAGTTCGCGGACAGCCGGGACGTCTATATGGAGGGCGTTTGGAAGATCAGGAAGAATCTGCTCAACGTCCGTTCCAAGATCATGAAGGCGTATGAGGCGGTGGCAGCCTGCCGCGTCAAGGACGCGGCCAAGCGCAAGCGCTTGGTCAATGCTCTCGAAAAGGCGCGCGCCAATCTCATCACGGTTTATTACGGCCTTAATTTCAAGCAGAAGATTCTGGAAACGCTCTGCACCGAGGCGGACGAGAAAATATACCGGCCCTATAGGCAGCTTTTGGGCGAGCAGGCCAAACTCAACAAGCAGCGTCAGACCAAGAAGCGCGACCAGGCCTTGCAGGAAGTGGCCAACAGGATCAGCGCCATCGAGACGGAGTTCGGTATGGCGCCGGAAGAGTTCCTCGGCAAGTTTGAGGAATTGCGCGATGTTCTGCGTTTTGGCCAGCAGGCCAGAACGGAAATGGTCGAGGCCAATCTGCGCCTCGTCATAAGTATAGTGAAAAAATATATGAACAGGGGGTTGTCTTTCCTTGATCTGATTCAGGAGGGCAACACCGGCCTTATGAAGGCTGTGGAGAAGTTTGAATACCGGCGTGGTTATAAATTCAGCACCTACGCCACATGGTGGATCCGCCAGGCCGCGACCCGCGCCATTGCCGACCAGGCTCGCACCATCCGCATTCCCGTCCACATGATCGAAACGATCAACAAACTTTTGCGCGTGCAGAAAAAGCTCGTGCAGGAGTTGGGACGCGAGCCTACGCCGGAAGAAGCGGCGGAAGAGATGGATATCCCGGTTGACCGCGTGCGCGCCGTCTACCGCATGGCGCAGCAGCCCATTTCGCTGCAAAGCCCGGTAGGTGACGGCGACGACGCTCATTTCGGCGATTTCATCGAAGACAAGTCCGCAGAGAACCCTTCAGAAATGACGGCTTACAGCATGCTGAAGGAGCGACTGCAGGAGGTGCTTACAACCCTGACCGACCGTGAGCGACAAGTGCTGGATTACCGCTTCGGTCTGACCGACGGTTATTCACGCACGTTGGAGGAGGTCGGCAAGCAGTTCAATGTGACGCGTGAGCGCATACGCCAGATCGAGGCCAAGGCGTTGCGAAAATTGCGTCACCCCACACGGCTGCGCAAGCTGGAGGGTTTTTTGGAGACGCGCTGATGCGTATGGATGCCATGCATTTGGCGCCGCTACGCGGAACCCGGCACCGACGCGTTGTGTGTTCCGGTTTACAGTGTGTCCCCTTCAGACGAACCGTGTGTAGAAACACCAAGTGAAGCAAGGAGGTTTCGTTTGTCAGAGTGTGTGTTATCAAATCCCGCAGCGTTTATGGGCGGCGCGGGACTGGCGGTCGGTTTCTTGGCCGGATATGCGGCCGCGAAATTAGGCGGCCGCAAACCGCGCGGGCGCTTGTCCGGCAGTGCTGACTGTGTTGAAATCTATGTCGGCAACCTCAGTTACGACATGACTGAAGCGCATATGCGCAAGGAGTTCGAACGCTACGGCGCTGTCAAGTCAGCCCGCATCATATCCAACCGGTTCAACCACAAGTCCAAAGGTTTCGGTTTTGTGGAAATGCCCAACCGGGAAGAGGCGGAGGCTGCCATCAAGGCCTTGCACGACAAGGATATCTTGGGGCGAAAGTTGCGTGTGAATGAAGCGAAGAACAAATCACGCGAATGACTCTCGCGCGTCCCGGAAACGGGACGCTTTTTAGTTTTAAGGCGGCGAGCTCGTTATGGCCGAGATGAATCAGCGATCTTCTGACAAGACCATGCGGATCGATATTGATCCGGACACGGTCGACCGCCGCGGGATGGCCGACGCGCGCGGCCAAAAGAGCGTTTTGAACCGGCAACAGAGCTGGCGGAACAAACGCGAGCAGCGTTGCACACCTTTTTTCAGGCTGCTCGAGAGTATTTATGACGCCGTGCTGATCACGACGGCTTCCGGGGAAATTCTGGAATGCAACGAGCGCGCTTCTGAATTTTTCGCGATGAAGTCCAATGATCTGTCGGGATTAAACGTGGTCGGATTGATATCGGGAGCCACTGAATCGCTGATAAACACCATCCACAAGAATCTGGTTGATAAAAAATACACATTGGTGGAGGCCCGTTGCAAACGCGCGGACGGAACTTCGTTCGCGGCTGAAATCGCGGTTAACAGGATCGAGCTTGACCAACATGGTCAGCTCTGCTTTTTTGTGCGTGACATCACAATCCGCCAGCAGGCGCAGCATGCCCTGGAGGATGCGGTTGAGCGCTTGCAGGCGCATGACCGCGCGCGCATGGAATTCGTCTCCAATGTGTCGCATGAACTGCGCACCCCGCTCACGTCAATGATCTATGCGGTCAACAACATGCTGCGCGGGGTGGTGGGGCCGATCCCCGATAAGGCGGTTAATTATCTGGAGCGCCTGCAGTCGGACAGCCAACGCCTGTTGGCCACGGTCAATGACATCTTGGATTTGCGCCAGATCGAGAGCAAGACGCTTGTGCTGACCCGGACTGTCGCCCCTATCGGGCCGGTGATCAGGGAAGGAGCGGAAACGCTGGAGGTTCAGGCGCAAGCGAAGCGCATTAAGATTGTTTTCGATCTGGGGGCGCGCGAATTGTTTTGCTGGTGCGATGTGCATAAGATTGAAAGAGTGGTGCTGAACGTTGTCGGCAACTCGGTCAAATTCACCGGAGAGAACGGGGAGATTAAAGTGTCTCTCCGGCAAAACCCCGAAAACCCCAAATACGCGCTGCTCACTGTCAGTGACACCGGCATGGGCATCCCGCCGGAGGTTCTGCCAAAAATATCGCAGCGTTACTTCCGTGTCGGCGATCATGTCAGCGGGGCAGGTTTGGGATTGGCGATATCGCGCGAGATCATTGAACTGCACGGGGGAAGCATGGATTTCGCCAGCCCGGTGCCCGGTTCTGAATGCGGCACGGCGGTATACGTGAGCTTACCGTTGGCGCCGAAGCCTTTAGTCGTGTCGCTGACGCAGGATGCAGAAACCGCAGCGCTCCTGACAGAGCGCATAACGGATCTGGGGTACGGACTTTTCTGCACTGACTCGTCGAGGGATGCGCTGGAGAGTTGCTTTGACAAGCCGCCGGCTGTCTTCGTGCTGGACAGGCGCATTTCCGACATGGATGTGCGAGATGTGATTTTGCGACTGCGGGAAAACCCCAAGACCAAACGGATGCCGGTGATCGCTTTCGGCCCGCAGGTGCGCGAGCGCGCCGAGCTGGAGCTTTATCGCAGGTTTGGCATTTACTGCACTGCGTTGCCATGGCGTGAGCGGGAACTGGAGCGTAACCTCGCCATGGCGATATTAGGGAAGCTGCGTTAAACATGAAAGAGGTTGTACTTAATCCTGAACGTGAGTTTTCGGTGGCGCGACGCCACCCGTGGATTTTTTCCGGAGCGGTTGCCGCTGTCAAAGGCGATCCTGAACCCGGGGAGACGGTGCGCGTGGTGTCTGCCGCTGGCAAGGTCTTGGGCGCCGGGTCTTATTCGCCGGAATCGCAGATACGAGTGCGGATGTGGACGTTCTCTGAAGACACCGATGTCGACCGCGCTCTGGTGCGCGGCCGTGTGGCCCGTGCGATCGGGGTCAGGGCTGTTCTTTTAGCGGAGGCGAGCACGGACGCTTTCCGGCTGATCAATGCCGAGGCTGACGGCATGCCCGGCGTTATTGTTGACAGGTACGGCGAATGGCTGGTCTGCCAGTTCACGACGGCGGGCGCCGAGTATTGGAAAAGTGTGATAGTGGAGGCTCTGCAAACGTACATGCCTTGCCGCGGCATATATGAGCGTTCCGAGGCGGACACTCGCAAATTCGAGGGGCTTGCGGACGCGGCAGGATTGCTGGCTGGTGAAATGCCGCCGGAGCGTATCGAGATAACCGAGCACGGCTGCCGATATCTGGTCGATATCAGGGGCGGACAGAAAACCGGTTTTTACCTGGATCAGCGTGATAACCGCCGGACCGTGGCGCTGTATGCCAACGGCGGCGAAGTGCTCAACGCTTTTTCCTACACTGGCGGTTTCGGCGTTGCCGCTCTAAATGCCGGCGCGCGTTCTGTGACGCATGTCGACATTTCTGAACCGGCTTTGACGATGGCCCGCGAAAACACACTGCTCAACGTATGTGATTTGGCGTGCTCGGAATTCATCCGCGGCAAAGTTTTCGAGGTGCTGCGCAAATTCCGCGACCGGGGACGGCTTTTCGACATGGTTATCCTCGATCCGCCCAAATTCGCCGAGTCAAAAGGCAGCCTGATGAAGGCCGCGCGCGGCTACAAGGACATCAACCTGCTGGGGCTAAAGCTGTTGCGCCCCGGCGGAGTTCTGGCCACCTTCTCCTGTTCCGGGCGTATGACTCCCGAGCTTTTCCAAAAGGTGGTTGCTGATGCGGCAGTCGACGCGCGGCGGGATGTGCAGTTGACCATGCGCATGCAGCAGTCCACTGATCATCCGCAAAGTTTGTGCTTCCCGGAAGGCCTGTACCTCAAAGGTCTGCTCTGCCGGGTCTGGTGATGACGTGCTCCGGCTTCTGAATCCGTCGCGCTATTGTGCATACGCGCGAAGGACGCGGCGGGCGCAATCGGGATGCCTGCTTGTCAATCCGAAGAAAATATGATAATTACCACCATTTAAGCGACGGACTTACAGCGCGGAGCATGAGCGGACGAAAGGGTTTCTTGAGCGCTCAACGCTAAAGTTATAGGGAAGGAAAGGTTTTTTGTGACGGAACGCGAGGCATTGATCGTCATGAACATGGTTCCCGGCTTGGGGGCTATCACGGCTAAGCGCATGGCCGGGCGTTTCGGTTCCTTGGCGGCGGTTTTTGAGGCGTCTGAAGCGGAACTTGCCGAGGTGCAGGGCATGTCCATAGACAAGGCCGGGCAATTTCTTGCGGCGCTGCGGCAGGTTAGGGCGGATCAAGAGATCGATAAGGCTGAGCGGTCGCATGTCAAACTGATAACCTGGGCTGACGAGGGGTATCCGGAACTGCTCAAGCGGATATCTGACCCGCCGCTGGCGCTGTATGTGGCCGGCAGTGTCGAGGCATTGGATATGCCTGCGGTGGCGATCATCGGCACGCGGCGGCCTACTGTTTACG